>NZ_BAAGSO010000104.1:0-1105 GCF_054782395.1 Streptomyces daliensis
TCTCGGCCAGGCAGCCGTCGATGAGGTGGGGGCGGCGCTGGATCTGCGCCAGTCCGTGACGGAGGGCGCGTTCGAGGCGGTCGGGATCAGTGAAGGCGGCGTTGGCCAGGGGCCCGCGACGCAACCACGACCAGATGCCTTCCACCGGGTTGAGTTCGGGTGCGTAGCTGGGAAGCTGGAAGACGGTGAGCCAGTCGTGATCGGCGGCGTACTGCCGCAACCCGGCCGTGCGGTGAGTGTTCAAATTATCCCAGACCACGACAACGGGACCGCCGAGCTGGAGGTGGGCCCGTACCAGCAGGTCGCGGTAGTCCCTCCAGGTGAAGCTCTTGCGGGCGCCTTTGAACGGCAGATGGAAACGCGGCCGGTAGATCAGCCTCGACGGCTCGCCGGGCTTGTAGCAGCACAAGGCGGCGATGGAGATACGGCGTCGGGACCGGCCCGGGACCCGCACCACCGGTGTGTGCCCGCGCCGTCCCCAGGTACGCGCTCTTGGCGGCGTCATCGCGAAACCGGCCTCGTCCTCGAAGACGATGAAGGCCCCGAGCGCCGCCGCGGTGCTTCCACCAGCGGCCACACGTCCTTCTTCCACAACTGAACCGCGTGCTCGTCGCGCTCCAGCGCCCTGCGGGCCGGGCACTGCCAGGACCAGCCGTGCCGGTGCAGCAGCCGCCACACCCCCGCGATCGAGCAGGTGATCCGGAACTTCCGGGCAATCACCGTCTGGACCCGGGCCAGGGTCCACCGCTGGTCCGTCCAGCCGTGCGCGGCCGGGCCCCGGGCCAACTCCGACTCCAGCACACTGAACTGCCCATCGGCCAGCTTGGGCAGTTTCGCCGGACCGGCAGAGACCAGCGCGGCGATCCCGCCCTCCCGCCAGGCGCGGCGCCACCGCTCCACCGACCGCTCACTCACCCGCAATTCCCTGGCGATCACCGCCGTCTTCTCGCCCCGGATGAACCGTTCCCCGGCCTCCATCCGCAGTCCCTCACGCACCGCCCGCTGCTCCGCGGTCAGGCCACCACCCTGCGCATACCGCATGCTTCCGGCCTACCGCAGGGATCACCGCACGTCACCATCCGACACCAACCCGAAAACCTCAGTA
>NZ_BAAGSO010000105.1:0-8652 GCF_054782395.1 Streptomyces daliensis
CAGCAGGGCCACGGCGGTGGGCAGTTGCCCGCGCTGCCCACCGCCGCGCCAGTCCCGGGCTGCCGGTGTCGGCAGGCCAGGCAAGGACGAACAGGCGGTTGCGCTGGTGCGCGGCGCCGACCTCGGACGCGCGTACACAGCGCCACTCTGCATCGAACCCGAGCGCGGCAAGGTCGGCGAGCACGGCATCGAATCCAAGGGAAAGGTGCCCTGCGACGTTCTCAAAGAGTGCGAGGCGGGGTCGTAGAACGCCAAGGGCGGCGGCGATGTGGGGCCAGATGTGCCGGGCATCGGTGGTTCCCTTCCGTTTACCGGCGGAGCTGAAGGGCTGGCACGGGTAGCCGCCCGTGAGGATGTCGACCGCCTCCACCGCGTGCCAGTCGACGGCCGTGAGGTCGTCGAGGTTGGGCACGCCGGGGTAGCGGTGGGCCAGGATGCGGGCGGCACCGGGGTCGTTGTCCGCGACCCAGGCCAGGGACGTGCCGAAGACGTGCTGTGCGGCCATGTCCAGCCCGCCGTATCCGGTGCACAACGAACCGAGACGCAAAGCGCCGGTCTGGGCCATGCTGGAGACCTCCATCAGGTCTGCTGAGGGACGGATGGATGAGGGCGGCCCCGGACTTTGGCGAGACGGGGGCCGCCCTCGACGCTTCTAGAAGGGAGGTTCGTCGCTGGATCCGTTGGTCGCCCACGGATCGGTGCCACGGCGTCGCCGGTGCAGCCATCGGGGCAGGGCCGGGAGGGGCAGCAGGATCACGGCCCACTGCGTCCAGCACGGACAGTCCTCCCACTCGGTACCGGCGTACTCGCCGTTGTGGTCGCCGTAGTCGTGCGCGATGCCGCCGACGCCGTGGCAGTCGGGGCAGTGGGGGCAGTGGGGGCGGGGGGCGTCGGTCAGAGCCAGGGCCCGGCGGGGGCAATGGGTGACCTTGATGCGGAGTCGGACCACGGGTCTCCTCCTCGGGAGAGTGGTGGGGTGCGGGGCTGCCGACCGGCCGGGAAGCGGAATCTGCGTGGACTGCGGTTCAGGGAGGCGGGGGCACCCCCTCCCACGGTGCGTGTGGAGGGGGTCCGAGGGGCCTGACCTGGGGTGCTTCCCTGCCTCCCTGGCAGGTCATTTGCGCTGATCAAGCCCAGGGAGGCGGGGTCAGGGAGGGGGTGAGGGAGTTCTCCCTGTCTCCCTGACTCGTGCGGGTGCGGCTCCCTTCACCCGTGAGTGGAAGCGGAACCGTCCTCGGGCCGGTTGGCGAGCGCGCGGGAGAGCCGGTCGCGGCCGATGACCATGCGGCCGTCGGACTTGTAGGGCTCGGCTCCGGTGCCCTCCAGCGCGGCCTTGAGGTGGATGAACGACCACTTGCCGTACGTGCTGCTCACATCGGCCAGACGCTTGAGCACGTCCTGGGTGAGCACGCGCGGGGCGTCGCCGACCACGCTGGCGATGTCGGCCAGGTGGTCGCGCTCCTCCCCGGCCTCCACCGCGTGGAGGGTGGTCACCCCGTCCCGCAGGGCCTTGGCCCGCTGGGCGATGGCCTCGGCTTCGTCGTCGTTGATGTAGTGGGTGCGGATGGTGACGCTGCTCTGCCCGGGCGCCAGCTTCACCCCGTCTCCCGCGACGACGACGGTGCCCTTGTCCAGGCCCTGACGCAGCTTGTGCGGGGCCGCGCCACCGTCCACGGCCTTGTCTCCCAGCGCCATCCGGGCCTGGGACTCGGTGCCCAGCACGAGCGAAGCGCGAATGTGCGCCCCTTCCCGGACGAGCTTGGGAAGGTTCTGGTCGGTGGGGTCCTGGGTGCCCTGCCACAGCACCACGTCCACCGCCCGGCCCTGGTTGTGAATCTTGCGGGCCGCCTGGAAGTAACGCGAGGTGGCCTTGGTCCCGCCGTAGGGGCGCTTGTCCTCCCCGGCAGCGGGGCACATGAACGCCACCTGTGCCTCGTCCACCAGCAGGATCAGCGGCCGGAAGGTGGATGAGGCCGGGGCCATGATGCGGCGTTCCATCTCCGCGACGCCCTCTTCCAGCATGTCCACGACCTGGGCCACATGTTCGTCGGTGGGGCCCTCGATCAGGGTGGTGGCGATCCCCTCGAACGGCTTCCAGTCCCCCACGCCCTTCAAGTCCCCGATCCGGAATTCCACGGACGCGTCGAGGGCGAGCCACAGGGCCAGCGCCCGCAGCGAAGCGGTTTTGCCCTGGTTGGACAGGCCGGTGATGAGCAGGTGCCGCTGGAAGAGGCTGATCAGGGCGGCGTCCCCGCGCAGGTCCTGTCCCCACGGGGCCCGTCCGCCCTTGTAGTCGCCGCGCGCGGTGGTGTCGATGGCCAGCGGGGAGGGGCCGATGGGCTCATCCAGCGCGCCGGAATCCGCGATCCACAGCCGCACCGTGCGGGCGGCCTCGGGGATGGTGATGAACACTTCGTGCTCGTGCCGGGCGAGGTTTTCCGCGAGCTTGCGGCGCCGGGACTGCACCTCGTCCGTGGACACGCCGGAAGGCAGGGTCACATCGACTTCGACACCGCATCCGGCGATCGTGATCGGCCCCAGCATTCCCGCGCCGCCGTCGCCCATCTCCCCGATCGCCTTGCGCAGCGCGGGCACTCCCAGGTTGCGCAGGGCCTGCACCACGATCGAGGGGGTGACGGGCTCCCCGTCGCTGCTGCGCTGGGCGGCGGGCAGCACCCAGGCCGGGGCGGCCTCAGCCTTGCGGCCCACCCCCCACAGCGCCGCCAGCGCCATCCACGGCGTGGCCACGACCAGCGGCCCCCACACCACGGATGCGACCAGCACAATGATCCGGATGACCTCGATGACCGCCAGGGGCGGGGCCAGAACCTGGGCGATGTCCTCGTTGGCGATGGCGAGCACGCCCCCGAGCACGAACAGCCCGGCGACAGTGGCGCCGGCGCCGATTGCGGCGGACTTCGCGATACGGGGCGCGGAGGTCAGCAGCTCCATACGCCGCTGATGCCGGGCCGCCCGGAACTGCCGTCCGCGCTCCTCCCACTCCGCCGCCGCCTCGTGCTGCCCCGCGGCTTCGGCCGTGCGCATCATCCGCTCATACCGCGCGGCGGTACGCCCGTCCCACGCACGACGGGCCACGATCCGCGTCCCACCGATGACATACATGCTGTGCCGCACCGACGCGCGAGCGGCAGTGCGGGTGCGCTCATGCGTGACCGCACCCCGCACCGCCCGCCCACCACGACGCCACACAGGCGCCTGGCCGGACTGCGCAGCAGCGGTACCAGGCTCAGCCGCCTCGGGGGCGGCGCTCTCCTTGGCCAGGCTGACGGGCTCCCGCGCCTCGCGGTGCTCGTCCAGGTCGTGCACGGTGCCCATGAGGGGCGCCGCCGTAGCGTGTTCGGGCATGCTGGTTCTCTCCTGTCCGCTCACGAGTGGGGTGGTGCAGGGGCCCGCGACGGCCGACGAAGCTGCCAGGCCAAGGGCGGCCGTCGCGGGGCGCAGCTACCGGCGGGCGCGCTCAACGGCGCGCAGCCGCTTCTCAGCGGCCTTGCGGGCTTCCTTGGCGGCGGCGCGCTCGGGGCCGCGCGGGGCGGTGCGCTCAGCGACCGTCGCGGCGGCCACCTCCGCTCGTGCGGCCTTCAGCGCCGCCGCGTGAGCGTCGGCCTCAGCACGCGCACGCTCTTCGGCACGGCGGTCGATCGCGTCAATCTGCCGCTCAACGCCGCTGATGTCGCCCGCCGACTGCTTGGCGCCCTTGACCAGCAGCCCAGCACGCGTCAGCTTCTCCTTGCGGGTGTAGATACGGTCAGCCATTCCAGTCCTCCCAGGTCAGGCGGTCTTGGGTACGAGGTAGGGGTGGCCGCTCTTCATGTGGGCCACGCACTCCGGGCAGTCCTCACGCGGGCCCAGATGGCGGTGCGCCTCACGGCTGTGGTGCGCGTGGTACCAGCACTGCGGACACTCACCCGGCGGCGCCCCGGCCTGGGCACTCACCGCCTCACCCCTGCCGCAGACTGCGGCCACACGGCGGCGATGATGTCGGCGTGGTCGAACGCCAGCGCAGGCAGCGCGTTCAGCGGCCACCAGCGAGCTTCCTTCGCGTCGTCTCCGGCCGTGACCTGGATGCCGACGGGGACGCGGGTGCTGTAGGCGACGCTGATGTACCGGCCGCGAGGGTCCCGGCCCGGGGCGTCGAACACCCCGACCTGCCGCAACCGGGCCGCGTCGATGTGCAGGCCGGTCTCCTCCAGCAGTTCGCGGGCCGCCGCGCTGCGGCTGGTCTCCCCCGAGTCCACGTGGCCCCCGGGCAGCGCCCAGCACCCCGCGAAGGGGTCCCCGCCCCGCTCGATGAGCAGGATGCGGCCGTCCGGCGTGGTGGCCAGCACGTCAGCGGTGTAGCGGATGACCTCGAACGTCTCCACGTGATGCGTGGTCATGTGCGCGTCCTCTCCCGGGGCCGGACCCTCCGGCCCCACCACGCCCGCCAGCCCCCGTGACGGAGGGGGCTGGTTGGCGCGGAAGGGCAGGTCAGTCCTTGCCGTGGGTGAAGCCGTCCCACACCGAGCGCAGCACGAGCACGCAGATGGTCAGGGAGACGGCGCCGATCGCGAATGCGACCATGGAGACCGAGAGGGCGACGGCCAGGAAGCTGCCGCCGATCCCTATCCCGATCCACTTCGCCGCACCCCCACCGCTGTTCTGCGGGGCGGGGGTGGGCGGGTAGTGCCGGTGGGTGCAGGCAGGCGGGGCCGGGCGGTCGTAGCAGCCGCACCCGGCCTCATGCCGGTGAACAGGAATGTCCATGGGAGTCCTCCAGAGACGGGAGCGGCGCGGCATCAGGCCGCCGCACGCTGGTCTTCGGGGTAGGCGCACGGCACGCAGGTGCCGAGCCGGGAAGGGATGATGTAGCCCGCGTCCCGCCCGCACTGCGGGCAGACGCGGCGGGCGGTATTGGCCTTGGCCAGCGCCGCCCACTTCGCCGGGGTCATCGGCCGCACCGGCTTCGCCAGCTCGATGCGGTAGAGGTAGGCGACCAGCGGGGGCCGATGTCGGCGGGGCCGCTCCACCTGCGCGGCCACATCCTGGCCCCCGGGCCGCAAGCCCTGGGCGCGCAACTGGCGGCGCGTGGCGTAGCCGTCGGGGGCCAGGCGCCACCGGAAGACCGGCAGCGTGCCCATCACATCGACCGGGCAGCGCGGACTTCCGCACGGCTGAGCTGGTCAGCCCGCACGCGCGGCGCGGTGGTGTTCCACGGGAAGGGCCGGATGCCGTCAGCCGCCCGGTACACCCGGATCGCGGCACCCGAGGGGGCGTCGGGCAGCGGGTAGACGCGCCCGCCGTCCAGGGAGGCCAGCAGCCGGGCCCCGTGATGCTCACACCCCAGTACGCCAGCGTTCGAGGCGTCCAGGATCGTGACGGCCACCGGCCCCTCACAGGGGTCCGGGTCTTCAGGGTGGGCCGCAGGGCAGTACGTCATGCCGCCACCCCCACCAGATCGCGGCGCGCAGGGGAGCCGGGTGCCAGCGCCGCGAACGCGGCCTCAACCTCCGGCTCTTCGAGCTGGTGACGCTGCTCAGCGGCGCGCCCTTCCCGCTCGGTGCGCAGGGTCGCGGCGCGGTGGGCCTCCACGGCCTTGATGCGCTTGCGGCCCCACCCCTCGGAGAAGCCGAATTCACGGCCCAGCGCGGCGGGTCCGAGCGGGGCACCGGCGTCGAGGGATTCGGCGTACGCACTCTCCGCGCGCTGCCGGGCGCGTTCCATCTCCGCGTCGGTGTACGCCTGTGCCCGGGTGCCCTGTACGCCCGTACGCCGTTGGGCTACACGCTGTACGGGACCCGGTTTCGGCGCGGCCGTACGGGGCTTAACCTGCGCGTACGCACCGTCCGTACGGGGCGGAAGGGGGCGCGTACGCGTACGGCGCTTGCGGATGCCGTCCCAGTCGGCCGCTTCCTTGCGGCGGTGCTGGGCACGTCGTGCGGCGCGGATTTCGCGGACGGTCGGCTCACCGGGCGGGGCACCGTGACGGCGTTCCCACACGGTGGCGAACGCCTCCGTGAACTCCGCGCCGGTCGTGTCCGCGTGATGGCGGGCACGAGCCGACAGCCACGGGTGCCGACGCCGGATACGGCGCCACCGGGCGAGCTGGGCAGCGCTCTTGCCGCTCAAGGCCGCACGCCGCGAGCGCATCACCGTGCCCCACAAGATGAGCGCGGCCAGCGACGCGGCAGCGAACGCACCGGCCCGGTAGATGCCAACCGCGCTGGCATCCTCCAGCAGATGCCCAGCCGCATTGACGGCAGCGGCCACCAGCGCGGACACCCAGGTGGCCATCAGAAGGCGGCGGTGCGGGCGCTTGTGACTGATCGCGGCGGCCGTCAGACCCGCGAGGGTCAACGTCATGCCCTCAGTCAGCACCGGCACGCCAGCAGCCGCGATCCCCATGCCCGCCGCTGCGGCGGCATCCATCTGTCCGCTCCAGCCCATCACCAGGGAGACCGCGACGACCGGGATACCGGTCAGCGGCATGTGCGCGCTCACGGCCGCACGGGCGCCTATCCAGCGGCGGGCGCGGGTCTTGCGCCGCTCCGTGCGCCGCTTGGCGCGCGCCTTACGGGCCTTCTCCCGCGCATCCAACCGCGCCTGCCGCGCGGCGCTTTGCTGCTCGGTGCGCAGCCGGGCCGCCTCACGGCGGTCGGTACGCTCCTCCTCGCGCGCGGCACGCAGGTCTTCGCGTCGCTGTGCGGCTTCGGCCGCCCGGTCCTGGCGTCGCTCCTCCCGGCGGGAGGGAGACGCCAGCGGGGCGGGGGTCTGGGTGCTCACTGTCCACTCACCTCCGTGGGGGCGGCGCTGTGGTGGGTGCCGGACCGTCCGGTGCGGCGGCCGTTGACCGTGGCCAGCGCGGGCGCCCCGGGTGCGGCGGCCAGCCAGCCGCCCCCGCCGCGCTTGGCGATGTACATGACCTCATCCGCGCGCCGCAGCGCGGATGAGGCGTCGGGGGCCGGAAGGTCGCCGGACCAGCAACCGCCCACCGACGCGCCCACCGTCAGGCCCCGCCCGTTGCTCCGGGTGGGAGCAGTCAGTTCGCCGTGCAGGCCGCGCAGCAGCCACGGCAGAGCGATCGGGTCCCGCATGGGGGCCACGAGCGCGAATTCGTCCCCGCCCAGCCGGGCCGCGATCCCGCCCGCCGGGCCGTTCAACGCGTCGGACAGGCACCCGGCGGCGGCCCTCAGCACGGCATCCCCGGCGGCGTGCCCGTGGGTGTCGTTGACGGCCTTGAAGCCGTCCAGGTCCACGAAGACGACCGCACACGGCCCCGCAGCCAGCAGGCACACCGCGCGCCGCTCGAACGGCTCCCGGGTCAGCAGGCCGGTCAGCGGGTCACGGCGGGCGGCTTCCAGACGCCGACGCCACACCAGCGTGTGCAGGCCCCATCCCGCAGCGAAAGGAGCCGCGAAGACGGCGGCCAGACGCGGGCTCATGCGGCACCTCCCGCGCACAGCAGCCCGGCGAGGACCAGCAGGGCCCCACCCGCGCAGGTCAGGTCCACCGCACGCCGCAGACCCCGGAACTTCGCGACGGCGAGGCGGGACAGTCCGGCGATGTCGGCGGCCCGGTCGGTGACCACAACATCGGTGATCTCCTCAGCCGTGAGGGTGGCCCACAGCGGGAAACCATGCCTGCCCCGGAGGTTGGGGCGGACCGAGCGCAGCAACATGCCGGCAGCCGCGACCAGCAGCCCCATTCCGAGAGCTCCCGCCACGAGAGCGGGAGCGGTCAGGGGCGTGTCCTTGGCCACCGTCCAGGCCCCCGCCAGCACCGCGCCGACGAACGCCAGCAGCAGCCCCGTCTTCGTGTCGGTGCGGGCGATCTCCGCCTTCACCTCAGCGTGCGCGGCCGTCAGAGCCTCGTGCGTGCTCCCGGGGGTCATCGCGCACCCCCGCTCCGGCCGCTGTGACGGCGCCAGCCGAGCACCTGCACGAAGAACCCGACACTGGCGACCAGCAGCAGCCGCTGCTCACCCGCCACCAGGGCGCCGATGCTGGCCGCCATGGCGACCAGCGATCCGACCAGAAGCAGAACGAGGGCAAGCCCCGTCGGGGAAGACGTGGGGGCGCTCATGCCGCACCCCCCGTCCCGGCCAGGTTCGCCGCATCAACGCGGGCGGCCAGCACACGCTTGTGGGCGCGGCGCAGACGCTGCATGTCCACCTCGGACGGGACGCGGTCCATGGTGATGATCCAGACGTCCAGCAGGTCGACTTCCCTGTCGATGACGGGCATCTCGGCCTCGATGGCATCCAGCTCAGCCGTCGTGGGCTCCATCCACGGAGCGAAGGCCGTAACAGCCTCCTGAACAGTCACGATGAGATTCACGGGTCGTACTCCTCTGAAGTGTGGGGCGGCCCTACAGCGCCCCCGGAGTTGCAGCTCCGGGGGCGCGCGCCGTGTGGGAATGGGGTCAGCGTCCGAGCGCGTCAGCCCTTGCGGCAGGACGCGGCGTGGCGCCTCGCGTAAGGGGTGAGCGTCTTGACCGCATGGCGAACCTCGGACTTGAACGTGACCGGCTCGCTCTCAACCAGGCGCTCACACGCCTGGCAGAACACGATGACATCGGCACCGTCGAGGTAGATCTCGACGTTGAACCCGTGCTTGGTCTTGATGCTGGCCATGCGAACCTCCGGATGCCCTGGTC
>NZ_BAAGSO010000106.1:0-185194 GCF_054782395.1 Streptomyces daliensis
TCAGCTTCACCGCACTGCTGCGACAGCACAGCGGCGAAGGTCTCTCACCTCCACTCGGAAAATCAGCGCCTCACGGCGCACGCGCACCGCGTCCCAGTCGCGTCCGGCGGGCCGCATCTCCCAGCGCATCCGTCCGGGCGGAATCTCCGGCCTCACTGCCCGGCCCCGTCCTCGTTGTCGCGGGGCCCGTGCTCGGCGCGGATGACGGCGTCGAGCACCACGTACAGCAGTCGTGCGTCGGTGAGCCCGTGCTCGGCCCAGCCCCGTACCCAGTGTGTGAAGCCCGATCGCGTGCACCAGCCGGGCGGAACCGTCACGTGCTGCGTAGTGCTGAGCAGTTGCACCCACGAGGTCTCCGGCACCACCCACCCCCGCGTCGCACCGGGCGGCACCAGCCACGTCATCCGGTGCCCGTACGGGTCCCGGATGACCGCCCCCGACTCCCTCCCGAGCCGGACCAGGACCCGGTCCCCCAGATACGCAGGCAACTGGCAGGCGTCCCAGTGGACTCCCGCAGGCTCCAGCTTGGAAGCAACCCCAGAAGGCGGAGCCCACGACGGAGTGCTCGTCACAATGCTCACCGGCCCGCTCCTGCAACAGAGTCGGACGGGGTATTAGCCTTCGGCATGTTGACGCTCCTCAATAGCGTTGGCCACGCCCCCGGACCGATGCCACGGTCGCGGGGGCACCTCGCTGTGATGCGGATGTGTCCTACGAGCATCAGGACGGCCATACCTTGAGAGAACCGCGCACGGGGTACCCCTGGCGCGGTTTTGGGGTACCCCGTGCGGCCAGCGGGGTACGCTTGAGGAATATCACTCCCGCCCTGGTAGGTGGCCATGGACGAACGAGTTGCGCGACGAGACGGCTATCCGCTAACACTTCCTGACGAGTTGCTCAACAGTGAGCCCATGCGGCGCGCTTGTGCCACACAGAACTTTCAGGAAATTTTTCGCCTGGTGAACAGGCGCACAGGCTCAAGTTATGCGGTCATGGCAGCAGCCATTGGAAAGATGACTAGCTCGCGTATCGGTGACGTGATCCGAGGAGTTCGACGTATCCGTAGCCAGGAAGTCATCCAGCGTATCGCTGATGGTTTCGGCATTCCTGGTGCAATGTTGGGGCTACCGGTTCGACCATGGGAGAGTTCCGACTTAAGTGCTGCCGATGCTCCTCTCAACCATTCTTATATGCCGCAAAAAGAGGAGGTGAACTCTGTGGACAGGCGCGGATTCGTCTCTTTCGGCACTGCTGCACTGGCAGCCAGCCAGTTGGGCCGAGGCGAACGTGTCATTGAAGCTTTAGATGTAGTCAATGCCGATAGCCCCAGCGCGCTTGCGGAAAGTCTTGGCGGAATTATCGAACACTACGCCTTGACGGTTTGCGCCACATCCTCGGAAGTTGTGTACGATGAAATTCTCCAGGTCAGGTCGTATGCAAGCGGAATTCTCAACCGTTCAGCAGCTCTTCGGCAGCGCAAAGATATTCACCTAGCTATCGGTTGGTTGTCTTGTCTGCTCGGAATCGCTGCAAGCGACATGGGGGCACACGCAGCGGCACATGTCTGGTGCGCCGACGCTGAGCGCCGGAGCCAGGACGAGGGACACCCGGAGCTGGCCGGATGGGGCATCCTGACGAGGTCCATGATTTCCTTCTACCAGGGGCGACCGCAGCAGTCTGTGATATTGGCTTCTCAGGGGAAGAATTCCACTGAGATGGGCACAGCGGCCCATGCCAAGCTAGCCGCACAGGAAATGCGGGCGGCAGCGATGACGGGTGACGCTCACCGGACGGAAGAGGCCAGGAAGCACGCCGCGAAGGCAATGGCGAAACTTCCTTCTGATAGCAAGACGATTGGTGCTTTCTCGATTCCTCCGGGAGAAGAGCCACCGTACACTGCAACGTCCTTGATGCTGCTCGGTCGTTTTCGAGAGTCTGTTTCTGCGACAGGCCGGGTAATCCAGACCGTCTACCAGTCCGAGGCGCGTCAACGCGGAGAGAATCCGTCCGGCTATTCGCGAGCACTGCTTATTCTTGCGCTCGCGCAAGCCGGAACCGGCAACCTCGATGAAGCAGTTTCTGCTGGCCATGCCGCCCTGGCCGGTAATCCCACATGGCCGACCTTGGCTCTCGCCGACAAACTCAATCAGACACTCGAACGTGACTTCAGCAATGCTTCCCAAGCGCAGGAATTTCACGCCCGGTATCTGGATGTGGCCCACAGTATGATCGGCGGCCATCCTCAGCCAACTCAATCTCCCGAGGGTTAAATGATCGACGAAGACCTCACTAGCGAGCAAATTGATGAGTTCACGGCATTCGTGGATATCGAAGCGCTGCCGCCTGAAGGTGAACCAACCGCGCACCTTATCTTCGGAACCTGCCAGGCTCAGCCCATTGAGATTGTGGCTGCGCGATACCATCAAGGGCTGGCACCCCTGATTATCGCGACCGGCGGCGTCAACCGCCACAACGGGGTTGTAGAAGGGCGAGAATTTCACAGACTGCTCATTGAACGTGGTGTTCCCGACACGGCTATCCGATATGAGGATACGTCTGCCAACACATGGCAGAACGTCGAGTTCTCCCTACCGTTCCTGCGTGAAGCTCTACAGCGCGGGTTGAAGATCACGGCTGTCAGCAAGTGGTACCACCGTCGCACTCTTCATGCCCTCGCAACCCTGCTGCCCGATATTGGTCCGTTCTACGGAGTCTCCTGGGAACCCGTTTATGCGGGCAAGCCAGTTACACGGGCTGATTGGCCATTTATCCCGGACGGCAAGCGCAGGGTTCTCCGCGAACGGGAGGAAGTGTCACGCGGCGTAGACGACGGCAGCTTCCGCGCGGCAAACCGTGTTGCAGGTGCCTGGCGCTGCTGAACTCTCGGGTCGGGCCGAGCGGTACCTCGCTGGCACCGGAGGGCCGTCCCAGCTCCGTGTCGAGGTTCCGTAGGCCTCGGTCTCGGCTGGGCGCGGGCAGCCCGCGCCCAGCCGATGTGCGGTCACCGTGGATCAGGCGTCAGGCGTCAGGCGTCAGACGGATCAGCGTTGCAGGGTGAGGAGGCCAGGGCGCCAGGGGAGTTGGTCGTAGGGGCCCCCGGCCGAGGGGGACTTGCCCTGGTAGAGGAACTGGAGGTTGCAGGGGTCGATGGTCATGGTCTGGTCGGGGTTGTTGCGGACGAGGTCGCCGTGGCTGATGTCGTTGGTCCAGGTGGCGCCGCTGTTGGCCTTGCCCGCGAAGGGGTTGCTCTCGCTCGCGGCCTGCGGGGTCCACGAGCCGTTCAGGCTGGAGGCGGTGAAGGAGCGGAAGTAGCGCCCGTTCGCGCCCATGGCCTCGACGATCATGAGGTACTTGTTCTGGCCCTGGAGCTTGTAGACCTGTACGCCCTCGAAGAGGTTGGCCTTCGTGTCGCTCATGACCGTCGTGTACGAGGAGCCGAAGCTGCCCGGGAAGTTCCCGATGGGCATGCTCGCCCGGTAGATCTTGCCGTTGTCACCGGCGAAGAACAGGTACATGTTCTGGCCGTCGGCGATCAGGGTCTGGTCGATCGGGCCGGTGTCGGAGCCGGAGATGCTGCCGGTGAACAGCGGCTGCGGCGACGACCAGCCGTTGGGGTTGGTGGGGTCGCTCGACGTGCGGTAGATGAACGGCCACGCACCCCACTGGTACGCCAGCACCCAGATGTTCTTGGGCGCGAAGTAGAACAGCGTGGGCGCCACCGCGGCCTGGTTCATTCCGGCCTGGTTGGCCGACGCCATGTCCGACCAGTTGCTGAAGGGGGCGAACCGCATCGAACCGTAGGACGATCCCGACACGTTGGACGCGTAGACCAGGCGTTTGCCGTTGTACATCACACTGGTGAAGTCCTTCAGGGAGACCCACCCGTTCGCGGGCTGCGCCAGCACACCCGTCGACGACCACCTGTACGTCGACGGGAGGGAGCACGCGGTGGTGGACGCCTGGGCCGGATTGTTGGCGACGAGCATCGCGGCTAACGAGACCAGGGCCGTCACCACGGCGGCGAGCACCCCTGGAAGAGCTTTGCGGCGGAGACTTCTTCTGCGCATGAGGACCTCTTGCTTCTTGAGTGAGCGGTTCCGGTCGGCCCTGCCAAAGGCTGTCCGGACTGGCGATGCCGAATTGGACCGTGGCGGTGGGGTCCTTGATGCGGGCGGTGTGAGCCGACGATGCCCTGTTGTGCGGGTGAAGCAACTTCGACACATGTTCGTCATATCGAACATGTGTCGAAGTGTCGAGCAATCTGGATGATAGGGAACCGGCGAACGGCGTCAATGCCTCTCGCGGAATTCGCGGGCGGCGACGCATCGGCGCCCGAGTCCGCCCGAGTCCGCCTGAGCCCGCCCGAGTCCGCCCGAGTCCGACCGCGCCTCCGGGCGCCCGCCTGCGAGGCTTGAGCGCGCGTACGCGGAGTGCCCGTGGCCGTGTTCGCGGTTCGCGACGTGGCACAGGCGTCACCCGTGACCTCCACGGCCCGCCCTTCGCGGCCGTATCCCGGGCGAAACCCGGTGGAAACCCCTCGTGTCCGGACAGCGTCCTACGCTCGGATCAGGGGCGTGTCAGGGGTGTGCCCGGGCGATCAGGCGGCCGGGGAGCCGAGCCGGGAGGCGACCAGAGTGGGGTCCGTGCCGAGAGCGGGGCAACTGCGGCCGGTGGCCGAAGGAGACGTCCGGCTGCGGCACCGGGTGGTGCACGGCTACCGCCGCGCGTACCGCACGGCGGGGGAGGGGCCCGCGATGGTGCTCCTCCACGGCATCGGCGACTCCTCGGCGACCTGGACCGGCGTCATCCCAGGGCTGGCCAGACGGCACACCGTCGTCGCCCCCGACCTGCTGGGGCACGGCGCCTCCGACAAGCCCCGCGCCGACTACTCCGTCGCCGCCTACGCGAACGGGCTCCGCGACCTGCTCGGGGCCCTCGGGATCGACCGCGCGACGCTGGTCGGGCACTCACTGGGCGGCGGTGTCGCGATGCAGTTCGCCTACCAGTTCCCCGAGCGCACCGAGCGGCTGGTGCTCGTCAGTACCGGCGGGGTGGGCGTCGAGGTCAACCCCGCGCTGCGCGCGGTCTCCCTGCCGGGCGCCGATCTGCTGCTGTCGGCACTCACGCTGCCGGGGATGCGCTGGCAGACCCGGGCGTTCGCCTGGCTGACGCGGCTGCTCGACACCGATCTCGGACAGGACGCGCCCGACCTGCTCAACCTCGTGGACGCACTGCCCGACGCCTCGGCGCGCAGCGCCTTCATCCGCACGCTGCGCGCCGTGGTCGACTGGCGCGGGCAGGTCGTGACCATGCTCGACCGCTGCTATCTGGCCGAGGGGATGCCCACGATGCTGCTGTGGGGCTCGCGGGACAGCGTGGTGCCCGTACGTCACGCGTACAGCGCGCACGCGGCGATGCCCGGCAGCAGGCTGGAGATCTTCGACGGGGTGGGCCACTTCCCCTTCCACACCGACCCGGCGGGTTTTCTCGCCCTCGTCGAGGATTTCGTCGATACGACCGACGCCGCCGACTGGAGCGCGGAGCGCTGGCAGGAACTGCTGCGCGCTGGCCGCCCCGGCACGGCGGCGGGGCGGCCCGACGACGCGTACAACCGCGCCGTCGAACGTGATCTGCGCGAGACGAGCGAGCGCAGCGCGACCTGACGGAACCGGGCCCCGTCAGCGCTCCCGCCCGTACGTCCGCACCGTCACACCGTTGCCGAAGGTGCGGACGGAGCCGAGGGTGAAGCGGTCGAGGCGGAAGGGCGAGGTGAACATGGGCAGGCCGGAGCCGAGGATCAGCGGGTAGGTCTTGATGACGAGTTCGTCCACCTCGTCGCGCAGTTCGCCCGCGAGGCGGGAGCCGCCGCACAGGTAGATGCCGAGTTCGCCCTCCTCGGCCTTCAGCTCGCGCACCTTCGCGGCCACGTCACCGGAGACGATCTCCACCGCCGGGTCCGGTGACTCCTTGAGGGTGTGCGAGGCCACGTACTGGCGCAGGTGCGCGTACGGGCTGGTGACGCCGATACCGAGGGCCAGGTCGTAGCTGGCCCGCCCCTGGATGATCGTGTCGAACCGCTTGTTCTCCAGCTCGTCGATGCCCAGTGGCTGCCGTCCGTGAGTGGGCAGGGTCTCCGGATACTCGGAGGTGAGGAACCCGAAGAACTCCTCGTCCACGTACTGGGTGAAGAACTCCGCGTCGCCGTCCGGGTCGCCGATGAACCCGTCGATCGAAGCGGCGATGAAGTAGCTGAGCTTTCGCAAGCCGGGCCCCCTGTGCTGTTGTCGTGGCTCCATATTAGAGAGCTTCGCCTCCGGAGGATGCCGCCTGTCGCCTGCCGCCGGTGTCCGTGACCATGCGGACGAGGGTGTCGACCAGCTCGTCGGGAGTGGTGCGCATCTTGTCGGTGCCGAGGTGGCCGCTCAGCTCCATGTCCGCGATGCCGTGGGCGCCGGCGAGCAGCAGCGCGCCGTAGTGCGGTGCGTTCCGCTCCCCGACGAGGCCGGTGACGATGGCCAGGAACTCGTCCTGGAAGCGCCCGGCCGCGCGGGCGCGGTCCGCGGTCGGGTCGTCCGCCGGGCCGCACAACTGACGGCGGACGCGGCCGAGTCCTTCGCCGAGTTCTTCGGGGCGGTGTCCCGGGCGCCTGAACAGCATCTGGTACAGGTGCGGTTGGTCCCGGCCGACGCCGATGAGGATCCGGAGAGCGCCGCGCAGCCTCTCGGCGGCCGACAGGGCGGTGTCGGCACGCAGGGCGTGGACCTGGTCGGCGATCCGCTCCCAGCTCTCGGTCGCGACGGCTGTCAGCAGGCTGTCCTTGCCCGTGAAGTGCCGGTACGGCGCCCCCCGGCTCACGCCTGCCCGCGCGCCCACCTCGCGCAGGGGCGGCGGCAAGTACGCCATGGCCACATACGGTGCTTACGCGGGCGCGAAGTTCGCCCTGGAGGCCGTCAGCGACTCGCTCCGCCGTGAGGTGGGGCCGCTGGGCGTACAGGTGGTCGTGGTCGAGCCCGGCGGCGTCCGCACGGAGATCGCCGCCCGAGGGGCCGCGACGGCGAACGACCTGGCGGCCCGGATGACACCGGAGCAGCACGAGCGCTACGGCGGTCTGGTCCGGGCGAACAACGAGCTGATGGCCTCGGGCACCGCGTCGGGGCTGACCGCCGACGCCGCAGCGCGGGTCATCGTGAAGGCCGTGACGGCCCGTCGGCCACGCACCCGCTACACCGCGGGCCGGGACGCCGCCCTGATCATGCGCCTGGGCCCGCTGCTGCCCGACCGCGCGCTCGACCGCGTCCTGGCCGCCAACCTGCGCCGCCACTCCCCGAAGGGAGCCTCGGAGCGCCCCGCCTCGCACTCCGCCGCGAACTCCGCCTCGCACCCTCGTTGACCCGGGCGCACACCGCCGCCCGGCCCCTTCGCGGGGACCGGGCGGCGGGGTGCTGTCGTGCGGAGCGCGCTACGTGCTCACGGGTTGATGGTGATTTTGAAGGTGGAGGTGGTGTTCTTGACGTCCTGTGCGTTGCCGCTCATGCGGAGGCCGTTGAAGGTGACCTCGCCCACCGCCGGGCCCTGCCCCGCCTCGGGCATCTCGTTGGCCCAGATGCCGAAGCCGGACTTGGCGTCGTACGCGTCGCCGCTCTTGCGCGCTCCGGTGATGGAGATGTCACTGAACACCGTGTCCTTGACGGGGAACTGCGGTTGCCCTCCCACGTAGTTGGTCTGGAACATGACGCCGTGGTACGTCGGATCGACGATGTCCACGTTGTTGACGCGGATGCCCTGGAACACCTTCGAGGCCGAGAAGCACCAGATCCCGGGGAAGGTCTGGGAGCCCCAGAAATGGCCGCCCGCTCTGACGATCGAGATGTTGTCGAAGGTCGTCGGATCGGTACCGAAGCCGTTCATCGGGTAGCCGAAGTCCAGTGAGCTGATGGTGATTCCGGAGTACACCAGCGTGTCCGCGATATGGATGTTGCGGAAGGTGTTGTTGTAGCCGCCGTAGACGGCCACACCCGCCGCGCGCCAGGTCAGGACCGACGTCAGGTTCTCGTAGACGTTGTCCTTCATGTCGGCCCCTCCCGCGTCGATCGCCGAGAAGAGCGCGAAGCTGTCGTCACCCGTGGCCCGCGCCTCGTTGTTGGAGACGAGGTTGTCGGTGCTGCCGTTCGTCATGTTGATGCCGTCGGCGAACATGTTGCGGATACGGGAGTTCTTGATCGTCACCTTGTCGGTGTTCGCGCCCCAGTAGAGGCACACCATGTGCTCGTTCCACACGTTGTCGATGACGATGTCGGAGACGTTGGAGAAGTCGAAGACCTTCCCCGGGCCGTCGATGCGTGAGGTGTAGTTGCCGAAGTAGGCGAAGTCCGAGAACGAGGACCCCTTCGCCGTGTTGTCGGCGCGGAAGCCGATGTCGGTGTTCTCCTGGCCCGACGGGGCGTGGAAGCGGGTGTACCACGGTCCGGCGCCCACCACCTTCACGGCCTTTCCGTAGACCTGGAACTTGCTGGACGTCTGGTAGTCGCCCGCGGGCAGGTACACCCCGACGAGCTTCCCCGTGGTGTCCATCCGCACCCGGTCCAGCGCGTTCTGCACGTCCTGGTGGCTGAACCCGGCCGGGACCGCGTACGCGGCGGGGTCCGGGTTGGGGTTCTGCGTGGCCTGTTCCAGGCTGACGAAGTCGATCGCGTACTTCGAGGTGTTGGCGCTGTCCTTCTGGAGCTTGATCTTGCTGCCCGCCGGGACGGTTTTGCCCAGCTTGACGTTGGCCTCGTCGTAGATGTGCCGTGCCGGGCCCGCGCTCGGTGAGTTGCCCGGACCGGCCTCGGCCCCGTACAGCCAGGCGTACTTGGAGGTGAGGTCGATGGACTTGAGGAACGTGCCGTCGACGTAGACGTTCAGCGTCGCGTCGATGCCGCCGCCGCCCGGAGCGTCCGGGATGGAGTAGCGGGTGACCAGCGTGTTCGTGGCGGCCTTGGCCGTGAACTCCACCGACTCTCCGGTGTTGTTCAGTGTCACCGCCTTGCGCCCGGACGCCTCGCCCGCGACATCGCCGACGGTGCGGTTGGGCCCGACGACCTTCGCGCCGCCGCCCGTCGCGCCGTCCTCCGCCTCGTATGTGTCGTACGGCATGTCGGCGCCGCGCCCCACGAAGAGGGACTCGGTGCGGGTGTTGTTCTCCCGCTTGACCGGCAGTTCGTTGGCGTCGTCCGCGACGACCGTCTTCACCGAGAACTTGCCGTTGGCCGCCGTCCATGTGCCCAGCCGCACCGGCTCCGTTGTGCTGCCCTCGCCGATCGTGCCCGTGTGGGAGCCGGTGAGGGTGCGCACGCTCTGGCCCTTGTCGTCGAACACCTCCAGGGAGATGCCGTGTGCCCCGTCGGCCGAGGCACGTGTGCCCTGGTTCTTCAGCGCGACGGAGAAGGTGACGGTGTCACCGCTCGACGGCGAACCCGGCGACCAGCTCACCTGGGGGACCAGGTCGGAGCTGGAGACGGGCTTGACGACCAGCGGATCGGGGCTGGTGTAGGTGTTGTTGGTGTCGTTCTGCTCGATGACCTCCTCCGCCTCGTCCACGACGGCGCTCAGCGCGTAACTGCCCGCCTCCCGCTCGCCGATCTCCTTGCTGACGGTCGCCGACGCACCGGCGGCCAGCGCGCCCACCGAAGCGGTGCCGACCTTGGTGTCGCCGAGCCGGAAGGCGACATCGGTCGCCGGGGACGCCTCGGTGCCGCTGTTGCGCACCGTGGCCGACAGGGTCACCTTGTCCGTCTCGACGGGTGCCGAGGGCGAGGCGGTCAGACCGGTGATCTCCAGATCGGGGTTGGGCGCGGCCACGCCGTTGACCTGGAACTCCGCGATCTGCCCTGCCGGTGCCCCGCTGTTCGCGGTGAACTTCAACTGCACGTCGGCGACCCGCGCCCCGACGGGAACCGTAACGGTGTTCCCGCTGGACGGCTTGAACGCGTACTCCCTCGCGGCCACCAGGCCGCTGTACGTGGACGCCTTCTGCTCGCGGCCCAGCACCTGGATCGTCTGGGTGCGGTCGCCCCAGGCACTGTCCGGGTTCAGCTTGAGCACCAGTTCGCTGACGTCCGCGTTGGCGCCCAGCTTCACGGTGAGCGTCTGCGGATAGCTGCCGCCCGCTCCCTCCCAGTACGTCGAGGTGCTGTTGTCGTTCGCGTTCGACGCGACGTAGGTGTGCACGTACGACGACGCCGTGATCGGCTTGCCGACGGCCAGGTTGGAACCCTCGCCTGAGGACCCGGTGCGGGTGACGGTGTTGCTCTCGGGGGAGACGTTGCCCGCCGCGTCCTTGGCGCGCACGTGGTAGGAGACGGTGGTGCCCGCCGGCTGGGTGGTGTCGGTGTACGTCGTCACCTCGCCCGCGACACTCTTGAGCAGTTTGTTGTGCGCGTAGATGTCGTAGCCGGTGACCTTCACGTTGTCGCTCGACGGCTGCCAGCTCAGCTTGATCTGCCCGGCGGCCGGTTCGCTGAGGGTCAGCCCCGAGGGTGCGGTGGGTGCCTGCGTGTCACCGCCCGAGCCCTCGCGGGTGACGGTGTTGCTGTCGGGGGAGACGTTGCCCGCCGCGTCCCTGGCCCGTACGTGGTAGGAGACGGTGGTGCCCTTCGGCTGGGTGTCGGTGTACGTGGTGACATCGCCGCCCACGCTGGTGCGCAGCTCGCCGTTGGCGTAGATGTCGTAGCCCGTGACCTTCACATTGTCGGTGGCGGCCTCCCAGGTGAGCCTGATCTGCCCGTCGGACGGCTCGGTGTACGCCAGCTTCGCGGGCGCGCTGGGCGCCTGGGTGTCGCCGCCCGTCGGGCCGTAGACCTCCAGCTCGGCGAGCTGCCCGGCGTGCTGGACGGTGTTGGCGCTGACCTGCACGCGCACGTAGCGCGTCGTGGTGGTGTCGAAGGGGATCGTCACCGTTCCCTCGTTCGAGGGCTCGAAGGTGTATGCCTTCGAGGCCGACAGATCCGTGAACGTCTCCCCGTTCTGGCTGCCCTGGAGCTTCAGCGTCTGCTCGCGGCTCTCCCAGTGTGCGGGCAGCCGCAGGGTGACGCGGTCCACGCGCACCGAGGCACCGAGGTCGGCCTGGATCCACTGGGGGAGGTCACCGTTCTCGCTCTCCCAGTAGCTCTTCCGGTCGCCGTCGCCCGCGTTGGCCGCCGCATAGGTCTGGGTGACGCTGCTGGCCGTGAGCTTCTTGCCCTCGGCGAGGTTCGCCGTGGACTCCCCGGCCCCGTGCACCTCCAGCTCGGCGAGCTGCCCCGCCTTCCAGCCCGTGTTGGCCGTGATGTTCAGCCGTACGAAGCGGGTCTGGGCCGCGGGGAAGGACACCTTCACGGTATTGGCCGCACCGGGGGTGAAGGAGCGCTCAGCCGAGGCGTCGAGGGTCGTGAAGCTCGTCCCGTCGGCGCTGCCCTGCACGGAGAGGGTCTGCTTCCGCGCCTCCCAGCCCGGCGGGAGCTTGAGGACGACCTCGTCCACGCGGGTGCTACGGGCGAGGTCGGCCTGCACCCACTGCGGGAAGCCGCCGCCCCCGCCCTCCCAGTACGTCGACGGGTCGCCGTCGGTGATGTGCGCGGCGCCGTGTGCGCTCTCGGAGCTGCTCGCCGACGCCTTCTTGCCCGCCGCGAGGTCGGGCCCGCCCACGGCAGAGGCGGTGAGCGCGGGCACGCAGAGCAGGGCCATGCTCAGCGCGACGAGTACGGCAGCCGCCCGCCGCCGTACTCCCGGGGACCGCCGGAGCCGTTCACCCGGCCGTTGTCGTTCCGGGGGAGGTCCGCTCGTTGGTCGTCTTCGCATCTGTCTCTCCTCCTGTTCGCCGTGCGGGAGTGATCCGTGCTGTACGGGGGGCGTCCCGGCGGTCCGGCCGGTCCCGGCGAGTTCCCGGCGGGACGCGTCAGGCGCGGAGCCAGGCCGCCGTGTCCCGGGGGAGGCGGCCGTCCTCGTCCAGGGGGCCGCTCGTGAGCAGAACGCCGGTGTGGCCGGGGAGCGCGGCGGGCTCGTCGGCGAGGTTGACGACGCAGACGAGCCCTTCGGTACGGGTGAAGGAGAGGACGCCCCGCTCGGCGGGGAGCCAGCGCAGCGGCCCGTCCCCGAAGCCCGGTTCCGTGCGCCGGATGCGCAGGGCCGCGCGGTACAGGCTCAGCATCGAGCCGGGGTCGGCGGCCTGCCGGTCGGCGGCGTAGGACGGCCAGTCCTCGGGCTGCGGCAGCCACGGCTCGTCCGTCGAGCCGAACCCGGACCAGGGCGCGCCCTCGTTCCAGGGCAGCGGCACCCGGCAGCCGTCGCGTCCCGGGTCGGTGCCTCCGGTGCGGAAGTGCATCGGGTCCTGGATGCGGTCGCGGGGGATGTCGGCCTCGGGCAGGCCCAGCTCCTCGCCCTGGTAGAGGTAGACGGAGCCGGGGAGGGCGAGGGAGAGCAGCGCCGCCGCACGTGCCCTGCGGGTGCCGAGCGCCAGGTCGGTGGGGGTGCCGAACTCCTTGGCCGCGAAGTCGAAGCCGGTGTCGGCGCGGCCGTAGCGGGTGACGGTGCGTGTCACGTCGTGGTTGCACAGCACCCAGGTGGCCGGGGCGCCGACGGGGGCGTGCTCGGCGAGGGTGTCGTCGATGGCGGCACGCAGCCTCGCCGGGTCCCAAGGGCAGCTCATGAACGCGAAGTTGAAGGCGGTGTGCAGCTCGTCGGGGCGCAGGTAGCGGGCGAAGCGCTCCGCATCGGGCAGCCACACCTCGCCGACGAAGATGCCGCCGAACTCGTCGGCGATGGCACGCCACGAGCGGTAGATGTCGTGCAGTTCGTCGCGGTCTATGTAGGGGTGCGGATCCCTGCCTTCGGTGAAGTCGGGCAGTGCGGGGTCCTTGGCGGGCAGCGCCGCCGAGTCGATACGTACGCCCGCCGCGCCGCGCTCGAACCAGAACCGCAGTACATCCTCGTGCTCCTCGCGCACGGCGGGGTGCGCCCAGTTCAGGTCGGGCTGCTGCGGGGTGAACAGGTGCAGGTACCACTCGCCGTCGGGCACCCGGGTCCACGTCTCGCCGCCGAACTGCGAGGGCCAGTCGTTGGGCGGCAGCTCGCCGTGCTCCCCGCGCCCGGCCCTGAAGTGGAACAGCTCGCGCTCGGGGCTGCCGGGCCCGGCGGTTAGCGCGGCACGGAACCAGGGGTGCTGGTCTGAGACGTGGTTGGGGACGATGTCGACGATGCTGCGGATGCCGAGCTGCCGTGCCTCGGCGATCAGCTTCTCCGCCTCGGCGAGGGTACCGAAGGCGGGGTCGATGGTGCGGTAGTCGGCCACGTCGTAGCCGCCGTCGGCGAGCGGTGAGAGGTACCAGGGCGTGAACCACAGCGCATCGACGCCCAGTTCGGCGAGGTAGGGGAGCTTCGCCCGTACGCCCGCGAGGTCGCCGGTGCCGTCGCCGTCACCGTCGGCAAAGCTGCGGACGTACACCTGGTAGATGGCGGCCGAACGCCACCAGTCGTCGGTGGCCTCTGCCGGACGGTTCGCTGCCACGTGTGGGTCCTTTCGGGCGTGGGCGGTGGGCCCCGCGGCCTGTGCTCGCCGGGGGAGGGTGGGACGTGCGGTGTGGAGCGGGACGGTGCGACGGGGGAAGGGCTCAGCCCTTGGTGGCTCCGGCGCCGATGCCCGCGATGATGTGCCGCTGGAAGACGAGGAACAGCGTGACCATCGGGACGCTGGCGATGACCATGGCGGCGATGAGCTGGCTGAGCGGCATGGCCTGCGCCTGCTGGACGAGCGCGACGCTGATCGGCAGCTTGGTGGTGTCGGAGAAGACCATCAGCGGCCAGAGGAAGTCCTGCCAGACCGCGACCAGCGCGAAGATGGACACCACGCCGAGCACGGGGCGCGACATGGGCAGCACGATCGACCAGAGCGTCCGCAGTCTGCCCGCGCCGTCGATCTCGGCGGCCTCCAGCACATCGCGGGGCAACTGGTCGAAGAAGCGCTTGAGCAGGTAGAGGTTGAAGGCGTTGGCGACGGCGGGCAGCCAGATCGCCAGCGGGTCGTTGAGCAGGTTGGTGTGGATGAGCGGCAGCTCGGCGACCGTCAGATACTTCGGTACGACCAGCGCCTGGGCCGGAACCATCAGCGTGGCCAGGATGCCGCCGAGGATGACCTTGGAGAAGGCGGGCTTCAGCCTGGAGAGCGCGTAGGCGGCGGCCGTGCAGAAGACGAGCTGGAGCAGCCACGCGCCCGACGCCTGGAACACCGTGTTGGTGAGGTGCCTGGCCAGGCCCATGCTGGCCCACGCGTCCGCGTAGTTGGCGGGGTCGAACTTCTCCGGGAACAGCGTCGGCGGCGTGCGCACCAGCTCGTCCGGGTGCTTCGTCGCGCCGGAGACCATCCAGTAGACGGGGAAGAGGAAGGCCAGCCCGAAGGCGAGGACGACGCCGCTGAACACGCTCCAGTAGGCGGCCCTGCCCCGGCGGCTCGCGAGGGCGAGCGGCGAGACGAGGGTGCGCACGGCACGGGCCCGGTCCTGGGCGCTGGTTCCGGTTCTGGTTCCTGCTCCGGTTCTGGTTCTGGTTGCGACTCTGGTTCTGGCACTCATCAGTCCGGGTCTCCTGATCTGGTGAACCGCAGATAGAGCGCGGAGAAGGCGCTGAGCAGGGCGAGCAGCAGCACGCTGAGCGCGCAGGCGCCGCCGAAGTCGTTGTAGAGGAAGGCGTACTTGTAGATGAGGTAGAGCACGGTGACCGTCGAGTTCTCCGGGCCGCCGCCCGTGATCACGAACGGCTCGGTGAAGATCTGCATCGTCGCGATGATCTGAAGCAGCATCAGCATGAGGATGATGAAGCGGGTCTGCGGGACGGTGACGTGCCGTATGCGCTGCCAGATGTTCGCACCGTCCAGCTCGGCCGCCTCGTACAGCTCCCCTGGTATGCCCTGGAGCGCGGCGAGGTAGATGAGGACGGTGCCGCCCATGTTGGCCCACGTCGCGACGATGACGAGGGAGACGAGCGCGGTGTCGGCGCCGTTGGACCAGTTCGACGTCGGCAGGTGCAGGAAGCGCAGCGCCTCGTTGGCCAGCCCCGCACCCGGATCGTAGAACCACTTCCACAGCAGCGCGCTGACCACGGGCGGGATCATGACGGGCAGATAGACCACGACGCGGAAGAACGCCCTGGCGTGCCGCAGTTCGTTGAGCACCAGCGCCATGAGGAACGGCACGGCGAACCCGATCAGCAGCGCGAGCAGCGTGAAGGTGAGGGTGTTGCGCCAGGCGGCGGCGAACTCGGGGTCCTGGAAGACGCGGGTGAAGTTGGCGGTGCCGACCCACTCGGGGGCCGCGCCCGGGGTGTACTTCTGGAAGGCGATGACCACGGCGCGGATCGCCGGGTACCAGGAGAACAGCGCGAAGCAGAGCAGGCCGCCCGCCAGGAAGGCGTACGCCCTGGCCTGGTCGCCGAGCCTGCGGCGCAGCCGCGCGCGTCGCCCGCCGGGGCCGGTTCCGGGACGGTGCCGGTGGCTGTTCGCGGGCCCGCCCCCGTGGCCTGCGCGCGGGGCGGCCGGGGCACCGGACAGCGGGGACGTCGACGGGGCCGTGGAGGCGGGCGACGCCGCCCCTCTCTGGACGGTCCTCATCCGGCCTCAGCCCCTGGCCAGCACGCCGTCGATCTTGCTGTCCGCTTCTTTGAGCAGCGCGTCGATGTCCGCGTCCTCCTTGGTGAGGACAGCGGAGACGGCGCCGTCGAGGACGGAGTAGATCTGCTGTGCCTTGGGCGGCTCGATCTTCATCGTCAGGTCCTGGTTGCCCTCGGTGAACGAGCGGTAGTTGCCGACCGGCACGTTGGCGTACTTCTTCTTGATCTCCTGGTCCTTGGCGTCGCTCTCGCCGGTCCACAGCCGCGGCTCGGGCAGGCCGACGGGCGTCTTGAGCTTCGCGGCACGCTCGTAGTCACCGAGGAAGCCCTGTCCGGGGGTCAGGAACATGTGGTCGAGCCACTTCAGGCCCGCGCGGATCTGCTCCGGGCTGGCTTTCTTGTTGAACATGTAGCCGTCGCCGCCGATGAGCGTGCCCTCACCGCCGGGCATGGGCGCCAGCGCCAGGTCCTTGTACGAGCCCTTGAACTGCTTGACGATCAGTGGGATGTTGTCGGGCGCCGCGAGGTACATGCCGAGCTTGCCCGAGCCCATCATCTGCTGGACGTCGTTGATGATGAGCAACTGCTTGCTGCCCATGGAGTCGTCGCGCCAGCGCATGTCCTTGAGGTTCTGGAGCCACGCCTTGCCCTCGGGGGTGTTGACGGTGGCCTTCTTGCCGTCCTCGCTGACGACGTCGCCGCCCTGTGCGTAGACCCCCGCCGTGAAGTGCCAGCCGCCCTGGTTCTGGGCGCTGTAGTCGGCGTAGCCGACGTAGTCCTCGCCGAGCGCCGCGATCTTCTTGGCGGCCGCCCTGACCTCTTCCCAGGTGGCGGGGGGCTCGTCGGGGTCGAGCCCGGCCTTCTCGAACAGCTCGCGGTTGTAGAGCAGGCCCATCGAGTAGTTGGTGCGGGGGATGCCGTAGACCTTGCCGTCGACCGTGTAGATGTCCTTGAGCTGCCGCTGGATGTCCTCGTACCCCTTCAGCTCCTTGAGGTACGGGGTCAGATCGGCGGCCTGGTTGATGTCCACGACGTGCTCGGCGTCGGTGAAGTACGTGTAGAAGACGTCCTCCATCTGCCCGCCGGACAGCTTCGCCTCGAAGGTCTTGGGGTCCTGGCAGGGGAAGGCGTCGTGGACGGTGACGTCGATGTCCGGGTTCAGCTTCTCGAACCGCGCGACGTCCTGCTCGAAGATCTTCCGGTCGGTCTTGGCGCTCTTGGGCGGCATGCAGTTGGCGGTGATACGGGTCTTGCCCCCTGCCGCGTCGTCACCGCCGGCGCCGCACCCGGCGAGGGCCAGCACCAGCGCGGACGCGGTCAGCGGGACGAGGGCGATACGCGTACGGCCGAACCCGGAGCTTCTCATCGGTGGACCCCTCTTGGGCAGGAGCGTGGGAAGCCCACAGCCCAACGCTGTGTGGCGGGCCACACTCAAGCACCGCCCACAGAGGAGCGCAAGATGTCGCGCGAGAAGTGAAATTGCCTGACAACTACCTGAGAGAGTTCCGCGAGACCTGTGCCGTAGAGCCGCGCACCACCAGTTCCGGCTCGAAGAGCAGCTCGCCCGGCGGCACCGAACCGCCCTGGATCTGCGCCGTCAGCATCTCCACCGCGGCCCGTCCCATCGCCTCGATGGGCTGGTGCACGGTGGTCAGCGGCGGCTCGGTGCAGCTCATGAAGGCCGAGTCGTCATAGCCGACGACCGACACGTCACCCGGCACGTCAAGACCCCGCCGCCGCGCGGCGCGCACCGCGCCCAGCGCGAGCGGGTCGCTGGCGCACACCAGGCCCGTCACGCCGCGCGCGAGCAGCCGTGATGCCGCGGCCTGGCCGCCTTCGAGGGAGAACAGGGCCCGCTCCACGTACTCGTCGGGCAGCTCCCCGGCCGCCGTGCCCGCGCCCGTGGCTGTTCCCGCGCTCGCGCACGCGCGAGCCGCGGCCAGCTTGCGCTGCGAGGGCACATGGTCGGACGGGCCGAGCACCAGGCCGATGCGCTCGTGCCCGAGCGAGACCAGGTGCCGCCACGCCTGCTCGACGGCCACCGCGTCGTCGCAGGCCACACAGGGGAAGTCGAGGTGCTCGATGGCCGCGTTGATGAGGACGGCAGGGATCTTGCGCTCGGCCAACTGCTGGTAGTGGCCGTGCGGCGCGCTCGCCTGCGCGAACAGCCCGCCAGCGAACACCACGCCCGACACCTGCTGCTGGAGCAGCAGTTCCACGTAGTCCGCCTCGGAGACGCCGCCCTTGGTCTGGGTGCACAGCACGGGGGTGAGGCCCTGCTGCGCGAGTGCTGCGCCGATCACCTCGGCGAAGGCGGGGAAGATCGGGTTCTGCAACTCGGGGAGGACGAGGCCGACGAGCCGGGCCCGTTCGCCGCGCAACTGCGTCGGCCGCTCGTACCCGAGCACGTCCAGCGCCGACAGTACGGCCTGCCGCGTCGCGTCGGAGACCCCCGGCTTGCCATTGAGGACCCGGCTGACCGTGGCCTCGCTGACCCCGACCTTCTTCGCCACCTGAGCAAGTCGTCGCGTCATGAACGCAAGAATAACGCAAACGATGCAAGCGGCTTAAGTGGCTTGAGTAAGTGGCACAAGCCGCCGCGCGACGGTTCCACGGGGGTGTGGGGGAGTGGTCCGTCCCGGTGCCGCATCATGAGGCCATGTCCAGGAAGAACCCCCGCAGGTCCCGGCGTCCCGACCGCACAGCCGCCCCCGCCTCCGCCCCCGCCCTCGCCCCCGAGGCGCCGTGCCCCTGCGGGCTGCCCGCCGCGTACGGGGAGTGCTGCGGACGGTGGCACGCGGGACCGGCCGCGGCGCCGACGGCCGAGGCGCTGATGCGCTCCCGGTACGCCGCGTTCGCCGTGCGCGACGAGCCGTATCTGCTGCGCACCTGGCACCCGAGCACCCGCCCCGGACACCTCGGCCTGGACCCCGCCATGCGGTGGACGGGCCTGGAGATCCTGGAGACCACGGGCGGCAGCGCCTTCCATACCGAGGGCACCGTCACCTTCCGTGCCCGCTTCACCGCCGGTGGCGAGGCCGGGTCCCTCCACGAGTGCAGCCGCTTCGTACGGCACGAGGGCGCGTGGGTGTACCTGGACGCGGTCTTCGCCGAGTAGCGCGCGGCCCGTTCGCCCCGCACCCCGCCCTCCCCGGCACCTTCTGAGCCCGACTTGCGTGTGGCGCGGGCGAGTTGGGGCTACGCGTGTTGCGTGATGTGACATGAACACGTCTCGCGATGGGTATTTGGACTTCCAACTACCCCCCCCACAACACCCATACGAGGTGCCATGAAGCCGCAAAGATGGACGGCTGTGGCCGCAGCCGCAGCCGCGTTCTTCGGACTCACCCTCACCGCGGGCGCCGCACCCGCCAGTGCCCAGGAGGCGGCCCCCGCCTACGTCGCACTCGGCGACTCCTACTCCTCCGGAGTCGGCGCGGGCGACTACGACCCCGACAGTGGCGACTGCAAACGCAGCGCCAACGCCTACCCCCAGCTCTGGAGCGCGGCGAACGCGCCCTCCTCCTTCGACTTCGTCGCCTGCTCGGGTGCCACGACCGACGATGTGCTCTCCGGCCAGCTCGATGCGCTGAGCGACGCGACGGGCGTGGTCAGCATCAGCATCGGCGGCAACGACGTCGGCTTCGCCGACACCATGACCACCTGCGCGCTCAACGGTGAGGCCGCCTGCCTGGAGCGGGTGGCCGAGGCCCGCGCGTATGTGACCGACACCCTTCCCGCACGCCTCGACGGTGTCTACGACGCCATCAAGGCCAAGGCGCCCTCGGCGAAGGTCGTCGTCCTGGGCTACCCGCGCTTCTACCAGCTCGAAGGGTCGTGCAACGCGGGCCTGAGCGAGGCGTCGCGGGCCGCCATCAACTCCGCCGCCGACGACCTCAGCACCGTGACCCAGGACCGCGCCACCAGTCACGGGTTCAGCTACGGCGACCTGCGCCCGGCCTTCACCGGGCACGAGATCTGCTCGTCGGACTGGTGGCTCCACAGCGTCAGCGTCCCCGACGTCGGCCAGTCCTACCACCCCACGGAAGAGGGCCAGTCCGGCGGCTACTACACCGTCATGGAGGGTCTGGTCTAGGGGCCGTACGGGGGCGCCCGGGATCCCTGCGGGCGCCTTCTCCGGTCACCCGGCCTTCGGGTTCCGTGCCGCCGTAACGGGCCGTCGGGGACAGCGGCCGTGACCGTCGTCCCCGGCGGCTCCGGCGTTCCGGAAACCGGCCATCCGGCCGGAAGTTGCCCGTCGGCCGAAGTGGACCCGTGGCAGAGGCCACGCGTCCGACGGGCCGGACGCGCCCCGTCTCGGCTCCTTCACGCGGACGCGCCCCGGCGTTCGCGGAACCGGCGCCTCCGCCCCCTGTGACGGTCGCTTCGCCAGTACCCGCGCGATGCCTGAGATACCGCTCCGACCAGCCGGAACACACCCTTGTGACCCCCTTGCCCCGGTGACATGCTGCGCCCCCGCCCCGGCAAGTGACCGGGTGGACTTCCGATGCCCGGCGGGTGACCGGCCGGGGCATGTCCCGGAGGGGGAGACACCATGCGCATGATCTACTCCGACAGGGGTCCTTCGCCGCTCGACGTGCAGAAGCCGGCGGGGGAGCGGGACTCCACCGCGGGGAAGTGGGGCGCGTTCAGCATCGAGACCTTCGCGAGTGCGAGTTCGCTGCGCCTGACGCACGAGGACGCGACGGGCTTCCTCGCCTACCTGTTGCAGTTCAGCGACCGCAACTTCTGGTTCGCCGACGCGGGCGTCGCCGTGTGGGCCTACGAGGAAACGTACGACAACTGGCAGGACCGCTACGGCATGGACGCCGTCATGGCCGCCTACCACTCGGGCCACGGCACGATGCTCGGCGACGGCACCTTCGTCGCACCGATGGGCGCGAAGTGGGACAACCGCACCGACGCACGCTCGAACACGATGAAGCTGGGCAACGAGAAGGTCAACTACGTCTTCTGGTCGACCTGTCTCTCGTGCCGTGTCCTCGACGGACACAGCCCCGTCCGCACCTGGGGAGGCCCCAACCTCGGCTTCCGGATGCTCTTCGGCTTCGAGACCGTCAGCATCGACAACGCCAACTACGGCAAGTTCTTCTGGGAGGAGTGGCGGAAGAACAAGACGTTCGCGCAGGCATGGCTGGACGCGAGCTGGCGCATCTACACGCGCCAGGCACCCTCCGTCACCGCGTGCGGCGCCACCCGCGACGAGGCCGTCAACAGGCTCAACACCGAACGGCTGCTCTCCGCCGACCACGTGCACGACGACTGGTACGCGTGGCGCTGGTACAACGCGAGCACCAGCGCGCGGGAGGCGACGCTCGACGTGCCGTCGCAGCCCTCGGTCGTCGAACTGGCGCCGCGCAGCCCCAGCGAGGAACTGGCGGCGCTCGGACAGCGCGCCGACTTCGGGCAGCGGTCGCTCGCCGAGGTGGAGATCGACCGGCTCGGCGTCGCGAGCGCCACCGAGGGCGAACGGCAGATCGCCACGGGCCCGCAGGGCAACCGCTGGCTCAAGCTCGCCGACGCGAACCTCGCGAACCGCGAGGCCATCGACGAGGAGCGCGCCATCGACATCGCCCGTGACTTCGCGCGGCGGCAGCACGAGCAGGGACTGGGACAGGGAGCGGGACAGGACAGCGACCTCGTCCTCGACGGCGTCCACCACCTGATGCAGTGCTGCGGCAGCAAGGACGGCAAGATCGAGAAGCCGCAGCGCCTGGAGACGCTGGTGACGTTCCGGCAGACGTTCGACGGCATCCCCGTCGTCACGCCAGGCCGCGGCGAGATACGGGTCTCCGTCGACAACGACGGCACGATCGTCTCCGCGCAGCTCTCCACCCGCGAGGCGGTCCGCACCAGCGGGCGGCTGAAGACGGCGGCTACCGAGCCGTCGCCCCAGGGCGCGAAGCTCCCCAGCGGCTCGACGCCGCCCCTCACCCCGCCCGAGGAGGCGCTCGACGCGGCCCAGGCGCGACTGATCGCCGAACTGGACATCCGCACCCCGGCGGACGGCGGCATCGGGCGCGGCGAGCCGGTCGAGGTGCCCGGCAGCAAGGAGGTCGGCTACGAGATCGAGGGCAACGAGGCGTATCTCGCGGCCCGCAAGCTCGTCGAGTTCACCGACGACAACGGCTACGTATCCCGCCACTGGGTCGTGGCTCCGCTGGCCCGGTAGCGGGCGCCCCGGGCCCGGCGCCGGACGCCGGCCCGGCCGCGGAACCGGAGGCCGCACGGGCTGGGCGTGCGGCCTCCTCTCCTGCGCGGGCGTGCCGCGGCGCCGGGGCGGCAGGGGCGGCCCGTCCCGGACCGGCCACCGGCCCGCCCTGGCGTCGGGTGCGGGGGCGTCCGGGGGTGCGCGGGCCCTGGTGTCCGGTACTCGGCGCCGTCTCGGGTCCCTTGCTCGGGTCCCGCCCTGGAGTCGTTCCGGTGTCGGGTGCGGGGGCGTCCGGGGGCGCGCGGGCGCCTGGTGTCCGGTACCCGGCGCCGTCTCGGGCCCCTTGCTCCGGAGCGGCGCCCGGGTCCGCCCCGGCGGCGCTCCGCAACGAATCCACGGTCCCGCGCCCGTCGGCGCAATGATCATCCGGCGATGCGCAAGGGTGGTGCGTTACCCGCGCGGAGTCCCAGCTCATAGGGTCGTGCGCTGTACGTGGAGTGGCGGGGACCGTCGGCTCGGCGGTTCCCCAGCGCGCTTCGTCCGCCGAGGCGCGCGGGCCGCCGTGCGCTGCGCGCCGTGTGGCGTGAGGCGGTCCGCGCCGCCCGACCGGCAGCGATGAAGGAGCCCCCGCGTGTTGGACCACAGCGCCACGCCGCCCGCCCGAGACGACACCGGAGGCGAGGGGTCCGGCGGCGCGCCGGGCCCCGCCCGCCCCGGGCCCCTCGCGCGGGTCATGCGGCGCAAGCCCGTCGAGGTGCTGATCGCCGACGGCGGCAAGGGCGAGGGCGGCACCCTGCGCCGCTCCCTCGGCATGTGGCAGCTCACGATGATCAGCATCGGCGCGACGCTGGGCACCGGCATCTTCGTCGTCCTGGGCGAGGCCGTGCCCGACGCGGGCCCCGCCGTCACGCTCTCCTTCGTCATCGCGGGGCTCACCGCGCTCTTCTCCGCGCTCTCCTACGCCGAGCTGGCGGGCACCATCCCGGTCTCCGGCTCCTCCTACTCGTACGCCTACGCCACCCTCGGCGAACTCGTCGCCTGGATCTGCGGCTGGTGTCTGATCCTGGAGTACGGGGTCTCCGTCGCCGCCGTGGCCGTCGGCTGGGGCGACTACCTCAACGAACTCCTGCGCGGCACCCTCGGCGTCACCATCCCCACCGCGCTCGCCGCGCCCCCGGGCGACGGCGGCGTCTTCAACCTGCCCGCGCTGCTCGTCGTCCTCCTCGCGATGGCCTTTCTCCTCGGCGGTGCCCGCGAGAGCGCCCGTGCCAACACCGTCATGGTCGTCGTGAAGATCCTCGCGCTGCTGCTGTTCTGCGCGGTGGCCTTCGCGGGCGTACGCGCAGGCAACTACACGCCCTTCATGCCGCTCGGCATGGCCGGGGTCAGCGCGGCCGGTGCCACCCTCTTCTTCTCGTACATCGGCTTCGACGCCGCCTCGACGGCGGGCGAGGAGGCCACGAACCCGCAGCGTGACCTGCCCCGCGCGATCATCCTCTCCCTCGTCATCGTGACCGCGCTCTACGTCCTCGTCGCCGCCGTCGCCGTCGGCGCGCACCCGTGGCGGGACTTCGAGGGCTCGGAGGCCGCGCTCGCCGGAATCCTCACCTCCGTCACCGGGCACGAGTTCTGGGCGGTGCTGCTCGCGGCCGGAGCCGTCGTGGCCATCGCCAGCGTCGTGCTCACCGTGCTCTACGGGCAGACCCGCGTCCTCTTCGCGATGTCGCGCGACGGGCTCGTGCCCGCCTTCCTGTCCAGGGTCCATCCGCGCACGGGCGCGCCGCGCGCCAACACCGTCGTCGTCTCGCTCTTCTGCGGCGCGCTCGCCGCCGCCGTGCCGCTCGGGCGGCTGGCCGACGCCACCAGCATCGGCACCCTCTTCGCCTTCGCGCTCGTCAACATCGCCGTGCTGGTGCTGCGCCGTACCCGCCCGTCGATGCCCCGCGCCTTCCGTGCCCCGCTGGCCCCGCTCACCCCGCTGCTGGGGCTCGGGCTGTGCCTGTGGATGATGGGCAGCCTCGACGAGGCGACGTGGGTGGTCTTCGGCGTGTGGATGGCCGCAGGGCTCGCGCTGTACTTCGGGTACGGGGTGCGCAGGTCCAGGCTGGCGGCGACGACGGAGAAGTGATCGGGGCCGGGGTCCGGGGGCCGGGACTGTGCGCGAGCTGTGAATCCGCTGTCTCTCATGCGGGGGAAAGCTCCGGCACAGCGCCCTGACAGGGAAGAACGCGAGTCTTCCTGGCATGGCACACGCGACACAGTCCTCACCGCCCGCCACTCCGGGGCGCACGAGAAGGCTCCTCCTGGGGCATCCCAACGATCCACGGTGGGCCCGGCCCGCGCTGTGGGCGGTCCTCGCCCTCGCCGCGGTCCTCTACCTGTGGAACCTGTCCTCGGTCGGACAGGCGAACTCCTTCTACACCGCCGCCGTCTACAGCGGCACCCAGAGCTGGAAGGCGTTCTTCTTCGGAGCCCTCGACGCGGGCAGCTTCATCACGGTGGACAAGCCACCGTTCGCGCTGTGGGTGATGGGGCTCTCGTGCCGCGTCCTCGGCTTCGGCACCTGGCAGATGATGCTGCCCATGGCGGCGGCCGGAGTGGCGTCGGTGGCCCTGCTGTACCGCATGGTGCGCAGCGGCTTCGGACATGTCGCGGCGACCGTCGCCGCGCTCGTCCTGGCCCTGACGCCCATGACGGTGGCGATCACCCGCGACAACAACCCGGACCCGGTCCTGGTGCTGCTCATGCTCATCGGCGCCGCGGGCACGCTGCGGGCGATCCGGCGCGGCACGCTGCTGCCGCTGGTGTGGGCCGCGGTGGCCATCGGCTTCGCCTTCAACACCAAGATGCTCCAGGCGTACATCGTGCTGCCCGCCTTCTTCCTCGCCTACGTGGTGGCGGCCCGCGTCTCCCTGGGCAGGCGGGTGCGCAACTTGGCGGTCGCGGCGGTCGCGCTCGTGGTCTCCAGCGGCTGGTGGATGTTCGTCGTCGACCGGGTCCCGGCCGACAGCCGCCCGTACATCGGCGGCAGCACGGACAACACGGTCTGGGACCTGGTCATCGGCTACAACGGCCTCGGCCGCGTCTTCGGCGAGAGCGGCGGCCAGGGCGGCGGTGGCGGAGGCGGTGGCGGAGGCGGTGGTCAGGGCGGCGGTTTCGGCGGACAGGCCGGGATCGGACGGCTCTTCAACGAGATCGTGGGCGGCCAGATCTCCTGGCTGATCCCCTTCGCCGCCGTCGCCCTGGTGGCCGCGCTGATCCTGCGCGGGCGAAGCGCGCGCACCGACGTCCAGCGTGCGTCGCTGCTCCTGTGGGGCGGCTGGTTCGTCCTGCACTACCTCGTCTTCAGCCTCTCCGAGGGCACCTTCCACCCGTACTACGTGACGGCCATGGCCCCCGGCATCGCGGCGCTGTGCGGAGCGGGCGGGGTGGCGCTGTACCGCGCCTTCCGGCACCGGGGCACGCGGTGGGCGTGGGTGCTGCCCGCCGCTGTCGCGGGGACGGCGGCGTGGGCGATCGTGCTGCTGGCCCGTACGGACGGCTGGAACGCGTGGCTGATGCCCGCCATCGGCGTCGCCGGGGCGGTCGCGGTGGCTGTGCTGCTGGTCTCGCGCTTCGGGCGCGGCGGCGGCAGGGGGGTGCGGCGGCGCAGGCTGATGACGGTCGCCGTGCTCGCCTCACTGGTGGCGATGCTGGCGGGGCCGACCGCGTACGCGGTCTCCACCACAGCGTCCTCGGGCGGCGGCATGAACGGCACCAACCCGACGGCCGGGCCCAGCACGGGCGGCGGCACGGGCGGTCCCGGCGGCGGCATGGGCGGTCCCGGTGGCAAGGCGGGCCTGAGCGGTGGTCCTGGCGGCGGCTCGGGCGGTGCGCCCTCCGGGGGTGCGCCGGGTAAGGGGCAGCAGAGCGGGGGCGTGGGCCAGCCCCCTTCGGGCCGCGAGGGGAGCAAGGGGAGTAAGAGCGGCGGCGGAATGGGCGGTCCCGGTGGTGACGTCAGCTCCGCGATGCTCTCGTACCTCAAGAAGCACCAGGACGGCGCCACCTGGCTGGTGGCCGTGTCCAACGACCAGTCGGCCTCGTCCATCATCCTGTCGAGCGGCCGGCCCGCCCTCTCCATGGGCGGCTGGACCGGCAGCGACAAGGCCATGACGCTCACCAAGCTGAAGGAGCTGGTGAAGGCGGGCAAGCTGCACTACATCATGCTGGGCAGCAGCGGAGGCGGCCCCGGCGGCGGCACCGACACCGAGGTGAGCGACTGGGTCGAGAAGCACGGCTCGAAGGTGTCCTCCGACGCGTACAGCGGCTCCAGCGACTCCGGTTCCGGTTCCAGCTCGGAGAAGTCCGGTTCCTCGTCGAGCGGCTCCCTCTACCGGCTGGACGCCTCCGACGTGAACTGACCCCGCCCGACGCACCGACGCACCGACGCACCGACGCACCGACGCACCGACGCACCGACGCACCGACGCGCCGCCGCACGGCGCGGGCCCGTACCGCTCAGGAGGACAGGAAGCGGTTCAGGACCTGCGCCGTGCGGCGGCCGTCGTGGTGTGCGCGGGCGAAGTCGGCGGCGGCGGTGCCCAGCCTGGCGGCCTCCTCGCGGTCGTCGAGCAGGGACTCCAGGGCCGGACGCAGCTCCTCGGCCGTCGTGTTGACGACGGGCACCTCGCTGCCGACGGCCTTGGCGACCGCCTCGCTCAGGAACGCCACCACCGGCTTGCCCGCGGCCATCCCCTCGCAGCCGAACGTCCCGTAGCTGCCGACGGCGAACTGGTCCACGACGATGTCCGCATCCCGCACCATGTCCCGCATCCTCGGCCAGGGCACGCCCTCCGCCAGCCGGAAGTCGATCGCACCGCGCTCGTGCAGGTCCTGGAGCACAGGGAGCACGCGCTCGGTGCCCTTCGTCCAGCGCTTGGAGGGCGCGTGCAGGACGACGGGACGCCTGCGCCGCAGCACCGGGCGGTCGCACGCCCAGGCGTTCACGTCGATGACGAGCGGCGCCCACACGGCCCACGGGGGAAGGTCGTCCAGCAGGTCCGGGGTGGTCGCGAAGAGGGGGAGGCCGCTCTGCTCGGCCACGTCGCGGTTGCGCTCGGCCTTCTTGACGAGCGCCTCCGTCAGCCCCTCGGGCGCGTCGTGGAAGAGCGAGTGCGGATGCTGCTCCATGTGCCGCAGCGGATGCCGCACCTCGCTGCCGTGCGCGAGGAGCGCGACCTTGATCCCGGCGCGGCGCAGCGCGGGCAGGTCCCCGGCGATGTGGTTGCCGTTGAGCGTGCCGAGTACGGGGCGGAAGGCGTCGGCGAGCAGATGGGTGTAGCCGCCGAGCACCCGCCGGACCTGGTCGAGCTGGACGTCGAGCCGGTTCAGACGGCGGTTGTCGAGCAGTACGTCGGAGGGGTAGCCGAAGGAGTCGGACGACGTGGCCGTGAACACCTCGGCGGACACGTCGGGCCGCGCGTCGCACACCGCCCTGGCGAACGAGGCGAGCTGGCCAGCGTAGTTGGCGGGGCCGAGTCCGAGGCGTACCGGCGTGCTGCTGAGCTTGGCCCAGCCGCGCGGCGCTGCGGGGGAGGGAACGGCCTCGGACGTGGCCGCGGCAGCGGCGTCCAAGGTCGCCGTTTCGGGCTTCCGGTCCGCCGTTTCGGGCTCCGGTACGGGCTCGGAGACGGGCGTCGGTACGGGTTCGTGTCCTGTGATCTCGCGGTAGAGGTCCAGCAGACCGGCCGCCTGGTGCCCCCAGGAAAGCTCCTCGCGCACCGGCTCCGTGATCCGCCGCATCAGCACACCCAGCGAAGCCGTCGCCTCGCGTACGGCTTCGGCCAGGGAGCCGGTCTCCTCGGGGTCGAAGACGACGCCCGCCCCGTGCGCCGCCACGTGCTCCCGTGCCGTGCGCACCTCGCCGACCACCAGGGGGAGGCCCGCGCGCAGATACGCGGCGCACTCGTCCGGCAGCGTCAGCTCGCGCTGCGATGTGCGCCGGGCGCAGACCAGGCCGAGGTCGGCGGAGGCGAGAAAGCGCGGGTCGTGCGGGTGCGTGCCGTCCTCGCCGGTACGCGGCACGGTGTGCACCCGGTCGCGTACGCCCAGGGACCCGGCCAGGGCCAGCAGTTCCTCCCACCCGGCGTCTCCCGCGCCCCCGGCGTCCTCCGCCTCCCCGCTCCCGTCGTGCACGAGCGCGAGGTGGTGCTCGGGGAGGCCGGGCAGCGCGCCGACGACCGTGTCGAGCCCGTTCCCAGGGCCGGCGTCGCCCGCGTGGACGAGAAGGGGCACCCCGGCCCGCAGTCCGCACACCTCGCGAACGGATACATCGGGTCCGTCGGGTCCGTCGGGTCCGACGGACCCGGCCGTGGACGCCTCGACGCGCGGCATGTCCCGTACCACCAGCGGCTCCAGCCCGAGCCCGTGATCCGTGTGCAGGGTCTCCGCGATCTCGGGCGAGGGCGCGATCACCCCGTGCGCGCGACGAATGAACTCGCGCTCGGCCGACCTGCCCGCGCTCCAGCGGTGCGCGTCCGTCCACGCGGCGCCCCGCGCGTAGTCGTGGGCGTCGTACACCCAGGCGCAACGGCGCCCGCGTGCCCTCAGCCGTGCCGCGCTCAGCGCGGCGGTGGCGAGCACGGGCGCCCCGGCGGCGTGGATGAGGTCGGGCTCGGTCTCCTCGATGGCGGGGCCGAACGCGAGGTCCAGGTCCAGGAGTTCCGGGCAGTCCTCGCGCCAGTGGCCGCTGGGGCGTGCCCGTCCCGGAGCGTGCCGCTCCTCCCAGTGGTAGGCGCGCATCCGCATCCGGTGGGCGCCGTCCCGTACCCGTACGCGCGACGTGTGCAGACACCTCACCGCCGCTGCCGCCACGCGCAGCATCTTCCCGTCCGCGAGGCCGCGCGCGGGCTCTTCGGCGTCCTGCGCCGCGTACGTCCAGCCCACCCGTGCGGTGTTCTCCCGTACCCACGCCGCGTGCACCGCGCGGCGGCGCGCCAGTTCCACGGCCGTGCGCAGCCCCGGCTGGGTGAGCCTGCGGCGCAGGCGGCGGCGCTGCTGGGCCGCCTCGGCCCTGGCGCGCATCGTGTCCCCGACGGGGACCCGGACCAGGGAGACGGGCCCGAGCGCGGAGCGCGTCGGCGCATCCCCCGTGCCCCCACCCGTACCCGTATCCGTCGCCCGTGCGAACAGGGTGACGTCCCAGCCGCCGGCGGCGGCGCTGAGCGCGGTCTTGTGGGCCCGGGACCCTTCGGCGAAGCCGTCGGCCACGATGACGGCCAGCCGCGGCCGGGACTCGGAGAGCGTCATACGGGAACTCCCTGGTTCTGTCGGCTCGCCGAAGACTTAGCAGGGGAATCCGTGTGGACGCCGCCTGTGTGCCCCCGTTCGGCCCCGCGGCCCCGGGAAATTCACCTTCTGGGCGGAAAGACCGGTCTGTGACGGCCCGGTCGTACGGTCCGCGAACCGGCGGCGCGCTGAAGCCGCTCGCCGCGCCCAAGGCCCGTCACCCCACCGTGAACGCCCTCGTCGTCCCGGAGATGGCGCGGACCGTGCCCACCAGGGGCTTGGCGTCGCCGTGGTAGCTGATCCGGTACGTCCCCGGCTCCGTGCCCTCGGGGATGTCCCAGGACACGGTCACCTTCGAGGCGGCGACGCCCTCGCGGGCCCAGCGGAAGGTGGTCGCCCAGTCCCCGTCGTCGGCGACCGTCCGCCAGGTGCCGTCCCCGCCGCCCCCGCCGCTCCCGCCGTCCTGGCGCTCCACGCGCAGATAGGTGCCGCCCCGGTGCGTGTCGTTTCCCGGGTGGGCGCCGGCGAAGACGGCGGTGACCCGCTCGCCGGGGCGGTAGGCGGTGCGGGGCTCGGTGAGGACGTCGCCGAACTTCCGGCCCAGGGGCGGCGCGTCGAGCACGACGGGCGGTTGCAGGGCCAGCGCCTTGTCCGCGATGTCGGGCGCGACGGGCCCGGCGGGCAGCTCCTCCCCGTCCCGCACGGCCCGCGCCAGCCGGGCGGCCGTCTGCTGGAGCGCGGGCAACTGCCACCGCCCGAAGAGGGTGCTGCCGCCCTCGTACTGCTGCGCGTCGTACTCCTCGGGCGTGGTCAGGTAGTGGAAGTACGCGTTGGCGTAACCGGCGACGAGCACGTCCCGCAGCTCGGCCCCCACGATCTCCGCGACGGTGCGCCGCAGCCGCAGCCCCGCCGCGATGGTCACCTCGCCCGGCACGCCGATCAGATGGAGCCGCCCGACGCGCAGCAACTGCACCGGGACCTGCTCCTGCACCCACGGGTAGATGTGGTTCAGCTCGCCGATGGGCACGAAGATGCCCTTCGGTGCCTGGGCCTCGCGCAGTTCTGGCGAGGCGTTGTACACGATCGAGTCGGAGATGGTGTCCCAGAGCGGGTTCTCGCCCTCCGTGAACCCGGGGAAGGCCGGGCCGTCCTCCAGGCTGCCCGCCGCCATGGACGCGCCGATGGCGGGCTTCGCCGTCTTGTGTGTCTTGCCGTCCCCGGTGAACTCCGGCTCGACGGTGACGTCGGACAGGTCGATATAGACGAGCCGTGCGTCCACCCCGCCCTCGACCTCGGTACCGCGCTGGTCGAGCTGCTGCGCCGCCGCGCCGTACTGGCGCAGCCCGCTGGCCCTGGTGTGCGCGAAGTCCTCGGGGGTGGTCGGGGGAGTCAGGGAGAGGTTCGGGGACATGTCGCCCGCGTTGGTCTGCGCGAAGGCGGCGACGAAGCCGGGCGTGCCGTCGCCGGTGTAGTCCTCGAGATAGTCGCCGTGCTCGACCTCGCGCTCCCAGTGCAGGGCCGCGTAGCCCTTGTTGTCGGAGCTGATCAGCCTGTTGTCCCCGGACATGCTGGTGCCGTGCGTGGCGAACCAGTTGACGGCGCCCACGGCGCGCCCCTCGCGCTCGACGCGCAGCAGCGTGGTCTGCGGGTCGATGGCGTCCGGGAAGTGCCGCTTCACCTCGGCGGGGTTGCGCTCGAACGCCTCGCGGGACCGGTTGACGCTGGAGTCCTTCAGCTCGCCGTGTGTCAGCGTCAGCCGGGAGGGCGCGAGGTCCTCGTGCGCGCGCACGACGGCCTCGACGATGCCGTCCGTGACCGCGTCGAAGGTCTTCTTGTGGAAGCCCAGGGTGGTGAGGTTGTAGAGGAGGTGGTGGGAGTAGCCGCCGGGGCCCGCGTGGGTGTGCGTGGCCGTCAGCATCACGTTGGCGAGGGTGTAGAGATCGCCGTAGCGCTCGGCCAGCCGCCGCAGCACGGCCTGGTGCACGCTCTCGAAGATCATGGGCGAGTCGACGACCACGAGGGCGACGCGGGAATCCGGTTCAGCGGCCTCCGCGACGACGAAGGCGCGGGCGCGCAGGCGGGTGTGCAGCCCCTCGGCCTGCTGGTCGACGCGGCCGTAGCCCATCATGCCGACCTCGGCGACCTCACCCGTCGCGTCGGCGACACCCCGTCCGACGAGGTACGGGGTGGTCTCGCCGGCCGCCGTGGCCGCGTCCGCGGGGGTGGTGGCGTGGCGCGCTTCGGCGTGCGCGGGCGCCGCGTGGGCACCGGCGAGTCCGAGACCGCCCGCCGCAGCCCCCGCTCCGGCCCACAGCACGCTCCGGCGCGGCGGCGCCCCTGGCCTCCCTGTCCCTGTCCGCTTTCCCGTCCCTGTCCGCGTTCCCGTTCTCGGCTCCGGCTCCGGCTGCTGGGGGGTGGCTTCTCGCACGGGCGCTCCTCGGCTACTTCCCGGTAAAGGCGAAGAGAGGATGTCAGCCATGACCCCGGCTGACAATGAGTCAGCAGCGCTTTTCCGTCGACGTGTCCGACCGGTTGACGGCGCACGCGCCGGCCGCCCCGGCCCTCAGTCCCGCGTTCGGCCCAGTCCCGCGACGAGGACGCCGACCAGGCGCCGGGTGTCGTAGCGCCGGTTGTTCCCGGCGCCCGCGCACAGGCCGCCGACGCCGCGCATCAGCTCGTAGGGGTCCATGTCGGCGCGGATCTCGCCAGCGCCGGCCGCCGCGTCGAGCAGTTCTCCGCACACGGGCACGAGCCGTTCCAGGAAGAAGGAGTGCAGGGGGTCGTAGCAGGGGTCGTCGGACTGGAGCACGGTGGCGAGCCCCTGTTTGGTGACCACGAAGTCGACGAAGAGATCCATCCACTGCCCCAGCGCGGCATAGGGCGTCGCGCTGGTCTCCAGCAGCCGCGGACCGGCCTCGGCGAGCGTCTCGACCTGGTGCCGGTAGACGGCCACGATGAGGTCGGCGCGGGTGGGGAAGTGGCGGTAGATCGTCGCCGTACCGACACCGGCCTTCGCCGCGATGTCGCGGATCGGCGCCTCCACGCCCGACGCGACGAAGACCGCGGCGGCCGAGTCGAGCAGCACCTGTTCGTTGCGCCGCGCGTCCGCCCTTTTGGGCCGTGCACGCGCCGCACCCTGCTCGCTGCCGCTCATCGCACCGTTCCCTTCGTCGCCGACGTGGCCAGGTGGCCCTGGCTAAACGGGACACTGTCCCGTATGTTTGATCCGGGACACCGTCCCGCTTTCTTATGGTGACACAGAAGGAAGGCCCTTCCATGACCGCGTCAGACACGACGGCGACCGGCACGACGCCGCACACCCCCGTACCAGCCCCCACCGTCCCGCCCGCGCCCGTCGTCTCGGTGAAGCCCGCGGTGCTGGAGGCACCGGGCCGGGGTGAGGATCTGCGGGTGCGGATCTCCGCGCCGGTGACCGGGAGCGGGCTGCCGGTCGTGCTCCTCTCGCACGGCTTCGGCTCGTCGCTGGACGGCTACGGCCCCCTTGCCGATTTCTGGGCCGCGCACGGCTTCGTGGTCGTCCAGCCCACCCACCTCGACTCCAGGACGGTCGGCCTGCCCCAGGACGACCCCCGCACACCGCGGATCTGGCGGTACCGCGTCGAGGACATGAAGCGGATCCTCGACCGGCTCGACGTGCTGGAGGCCGCCGTACCCGGACTCGCCGGCCGCCTCGACCGCGCCCGTATCGCCGCCGCCGGACACTCCTTCGGCGGCCAGACGGCGGGCAACCTGCTGGGCCTGCGCGTCCTCGACCCGATGAGCGGAGAGGGGGAGGACCTGTCCGACGCGCGGATCACCGCGGGCGTGCTGATCGCCACGGCGGGGAAGGGCGGAGCGGATCTGACGCCGTTCGCGGCCGAGCACTTCCCGTTCATGAACCCGGACTTCACGCACATGACCACACCGGCGCTCGTGATCGCCGGGGACAAGGACGACCTGCCGTTCACCGACAGGGGGCCGGAGTGGATCACCGACCCGTACCACTTGAGCCCGGGTGCCGAGAGCCTGCTCACGCTCTTCGACGCCGAGCACTCGCTCGGCGGGATCACCGGATACGACTCCCGCGAGACGACGGACGAGAACCCCGCGCGCGTCGCCCTGGTCCAGCGGGCCACCTGGGCCTATCTGCGGCACGCGCTCGGCGTCGAGGACGGGAGCTGGGCGGCGGTGCGGCGCGCGCTGTCGGAGAGCGCCGCGCCCATGGCCCGTATCGAGTCGAAGTGAGGGGCCGAGATCCCGCACGGGCTCAGACCCCGTGAGGGGTCCCGTCAGCGGTCCCGTGAACAAGTCCCCTGAGCGCTCACGGTTCGGGCGCGAGTGCCACCCACACCGGGCCGCGCGCGAAGGAGATCCCGTTCCCCTCGTCGTCGGTGAACGACGTGCCGCCGCTCGCAGACGACCGCTCCCAGCGCCCCGCGTACTCCTTGCCGTCCCGCAGCACCAGCGCCTTCCCCGAGCCCACCGTCTCGGAGTACGGCGTGACGCTGCCCGCGCTGTCGCTCAGCCGGGAGTCGCGGATCGTCACGTACTGCACGACGACCGTCGCCGCGCTCAGCCGCTTGCCCCCGTCCGTCCGGGCGGGGGAGCCGTCCATCGACACCAGCCAGCGGCGCCGCTCCGCCGACCAGGTGTAGGTGAAGCGCGCGCCGGGATAGCGCACCGTGTGCTCCTCGGCGGCGCGGCCACCCTCGGGCGCCGCGCCGAAGCGGAAGCCGATGCTGTCGGGCGCCGACGCGTCGCCGCCCTTGCGCAGGGCCCTGGCCGGTTTCAGATAGAGGTTGTGCGGTGCGGCCCTGTCCTGACCGCGTACGTACGCGTCGCCGACGGCACTCGGCGGCAGCGGAGTCAGCGGAGCGGCCTCCAGCGCGGGCAGCAGCTTCGACTGCGCGCCGGAGTAGGCGAGGGCCGGATGGCCGAACTGGCGCAGCAGCTCCAGGTCGGACTCCCGGGCGCTGCGCACCGGGCCGACGGTGGCGGGGAGACGGGAGGCGAACACGGCGAGGAGACGGCTCAGGCCCGCCTCGACCTGTTCGGTGTAGACGATGTCGGCGTCGTCGAGCCCGGTGTGCGGCCTGGCCGCAGGGACGTTGTCGATCTTCACCGCCAGCACCTTGTCGCCCGCGCCCTGCTCGCCGGTGAAGGGTGACCTCCCGTCCTCGTCGTCGTTCGGCTGACAGCCCGCCGCCAGCAGCGACATGCCCGCCGCCGCCAGCACGGCCCGCCGCGACCCGCTCCACGCCATGGGGTACCGCCTCTCACTCGCCGGTTCCCTTCCCCCTACCCCTTTCCCGCCAGTTTTCCGTCTGTCCGCGCCGACCTCCGCCTCAGCGGGTGAGGCGGAGGGGGTCGGAGACGGGGTGGATGCGGGCCGGACGTGGGCCGGAAGGGGGCGGTGTGTCAGCCCGTCGCCCCCTCCCGCAGCACCCGGAAGCCCAGCCCCGCGCGCGTCAGCCGCTCCGTGAGCGGTCCGCCCATGGCCGCTGCCGGGGTGACCTGGCCCGAGGTCGCGGGGAGGTCGTCGTGGGCGAGGCACAGCGTGGCCTCGGCCAGGATCTTCGCGGTCTCGTCGTAGCCGGGGTCGCCGCCGGAGACCTCGGTCACCACCCGACGGCCACCGCCCTCGCCGACGAACCGCACCCTGAACCAGCTCCGCGCGCGCCGCGCCTCGTCGGGCCCCTCGCCCGGCGCGAGGCGTGAGGAGAGCAGGCGGCGCGTCGTCGGATGCTGTGCGAGCGCGAAGGCGACGCCGACCGCCGCCAGTCCGCCCGCGACGACAGGGAAGCGCTTCACGGCGGCGTAGTGGCGATAGCGGAAGTCAGGGCCGTAGCGCTCCAGCGCCGCGGCCGAACGGCCGATGATCTGCGGGTCGATGGTCGGCAGCGGCACCGCCCAGGCGTCCACCTCCGGCACGCGGCGGTCGCGGTCCAGCGGGGTGTGCACCGCGCGGCCCTCGGGGCGCGGCTCGGCGCGGCGGCGCTCGCGGGCCGTACGCGTCATGCGGTCGAAGCGCGAGAACGCGGTCAGCGTGCTCGCGAAGGTGCCCTCGGAGAACCTGGCGTTGGTCCGCACATAGCCGTCCACCCGCAGCGGCACACCCTCGGGCAGCTGCTCGACGGTGAAGCGCGCGCCCAGGTCGTGTGGCACCGAGTCGAAGCCGCAGGCGTGCACGAGCCGGGCCCCGGTCTCGCGGGCGCGGTCGTGGTGGCGCAGATACATCAGGTCGGCGAACTCCGGCTCGCCGGAGAGGTCCAGATAGTCGGTGCCCTCCTCGGCGCAGGCGGCGACGAGCGGTGTGCCGTAGCGGATGTACGGGCCGACGGTCGTGGCCACCACCCTGGCCTCGGCCGCGATGGCGCGCAGCGAGGCGGGGTCCGTGGCGTCGGCGGTCAGCAGCGGCAGCTTTCCGAGCCCGGGACGGAGGTGCGCCAGGCGCTCGCGGAGCTGCTTCAGCTTCTCCGTGTTGCGGCCCGCCAGCGCCCAGCGGCAGTCGTCGGGCGCGTGCTCGGCGAGATAGCGGGCGGTCAGCTCGCCCGCGAACCCTGTCGCGCCGAACAGCACGATGTCGTACGGACGGTCGCCCTTCCGGGTCCGGGAGACGTCGGTGTCCCCGGTGTTCCGGGTGCTCTCGGGGTTCTTGGCGTTCCTGGGGGTGTCAGCCATGCGGGCTATTTGAGCAGACGTGACATCCGCCGGTCGGCGAGGGGCTTGCCCCCGGTCTGGCAGGTGGGGCAGTACTGGAGCGAGGAGTCGGCGAAGGACACCTCGCGGATGGTGTCGCCGCAGACGGGACAGGGCTCGCCCGTGCGGCCGTGCACCCGCAGCCCGCTCTTCTTCTCGGACTTGAGCTTCCCCGCCGCCACCCCGCGCGAGCGCTCGACGGCCTCGCGCAGCGTGCTGCCGATGGCCGCGTGGAGCGCGGCGATCCGCTTCTCGTCCAGTTCGGAGGCGAGCTTGTACGGGGACATCCTGGCCACGTGCAGGATCTCGTCCGAGTACGCGTTGCCGATACCCGCGATGACGCCCTGGTCCCTGAGCAGCCCCTTGATCCGGTGCCGTTGGCCGCGCAGCAGGCCAGCCAGGACCTCGGGTGTGAAGTCCTCGGCGAGGGGGTCGGGGCCGAGGCGGGCGATGCCGGGGACCTCGGAGGGGTCCCGCACGACGTACACGGCGAGCCGCTTCTGCGTGCCCGCCTCCGTCAGGTCGAAGCCGTCGCCCTCGGGGCCCGCGAGGTACAGCCGCAGTGCCAGCGGCCCCTTGCCCGCGCGGGGCGGCGCGTCGGGAAGGCTGTCCTGCCAGCGCAGCCACCCCGCCCTGGCGAGGTGGACGACGAGATGGAGGCCGCCGTCGGTGGCCAGGTCCAGGAACTTGCCGTGCCGGGCGGCGCCGGTGAAGGTCTGGCCGTGCAGTGCGTCCAGCGGCGGATCGTAGGTCTTGAGCACGCTCACCGCCACGGGCAGCACACGTGCGACGGTGTGCCCGGTGAGGCGTTCGTCCAGGAAGCCTCGCAGTGCCTCGACCTCCGGTAGTTCCGGCACGGTCTCTCCTTCCCCGTTCCCGCAGCTTGCCCTCGCACCTTCCAGGGTGCGGGACCCTGCGCGTGTGCGCATGTACGGGGTGCGGAGATGCGCCGGGCGTGTCCGCCGTACGTCTGCCGGGCGTGTCCGGTGCGCCGGACGTGGCCGCGTGTCGAGCGGGCTGCGCGGGTCCGGCGCACCGGGGGTGCCCGGCGCGGGGCACCGGGCTCCGGGTGGCGGGTCAGGCCAGCTTCGCGTCCAGCGTGATGGTGGTGCCCGTCAGCGCCTGGCTGACCGGGCAGTTCGCCTTCGCGTCCTCGGCCGCCGCCGTGAAGCCCGCCTGGTCGAGGCCGGGGACCTCGCCCTCCACGGTGATGTGGATGCCGGTGATACCGGTGCCGGGCTGGAGGGTGACGTCGGCCTTGGTGGTCAGGCGGGTGGGCGTGTGGCCCGAGGAGCCGAGCCCGTTCGACAGCGCCATGGAGAAGCAGCTCGAATGCGCGGCGGCGATCAGCTCCTCGGGGCTGGTCTTGCCGTTGGCCTCCTCCGCGCGCGCTGGCCAGGAGACGGCGTAGTCGCCGATGCCCGAGGAGTCGAAGGAGACGGTGCCGTGCCCGTCCTTCAGCGCGCCGGTCCAGACGGTGTGGGCGGTACGTGTGGTGGCCATGGTGGGTGAACCTCTCTCGACGTGTGTGGTGGTGGTGGGTGACGGGTGCGGCTGGTGTGCCGCCGTTTCCCCACCGTACGACTGCACTGTAGGGCGGCCCTCACACCCTCCGCGTGAGATCTTCCCGCCGTCCTCCGAACGGTGTGCGGGACGGTGTGCGGACGCGGCCCGGGACCGACCGGGTCCGACCGGTTCCGACCGGGACCGGCCCCGGGCCGCGGCTCACCTGACGGGCGGCTCAGGCGAAGGCGGGCATGATCCGGTCGTGGATCAGCCGCAACTGGGTGTCCACGTCGGCGACCCCGTCCAGTTCCCTGCCCGTGAACGCCTTCACCAGGCCGCTGTCGGTGAGGGCGCAGATCATGTGGTTGACGCCGCTCGGCGCGATCTCGTCGCGGATCTTCTCCGCGCACTCCTCGGGCGTCCCCGCGACGGACAGCCGCTCGGCGACCTCCGGGCTGGTCAGCTCGATGCCACGGGCCAGATCCCCCGCGCCGATCGCCTCGATGACCGGCTTCAGCTCGCCCGGGTCCACGCCATTGCGCACCAGCTGCTCCTCGGGCATGGACGAGGCGTAGATGCCGACCATGCTGCGGGCCGCCTCCTTCGCCCGCGCCCCGTCCGGGCCCGTCGCGAAGACGACCCACGCGCCGATGTCGAGCGCCCGCCAGTCCTTGCCCGCGCGCTCGGCGCCCGCGCGGATGTGGTGCACCGCGTAGTCGTACGCCTCGCGCGTGTAGCTGAGCGCGTGGTGGCAGCCGTCGGACAGCTCGCCCGCGGCCTCGAAGGACTTCGGCCCGCGCATCGCGCCGAGCTTCAGCGGCAGCCGTTCCTGGACGGGGCGCGCGAAGGTGAACAGGCCGTTGTACGAGTAGAACTCGCCGTCGCGTGTGATCGTGCCCTCGTCGAGCAGGGTGCGTATCACGGCGAGCGCTTCCTTGGTGCGCGACAGGGGCTTGGTGCGTGCCCAGTCGATGCCGTACTGCGCCAGCAGGCCGAAGTTGCCGCTGGAGAGCACGCCTTCGGCGCGTCCTTCCGACAGCTCGTCCAGCGTCGCGAGCGCCTGCGCGACGAGGCTGGGCTCCCGCAGGGTGACGGGGGTGACGCTGGGGCCGAGGCGTATGGAGCTGGTCTGTCCCGCCGCGGCGGCGAACAGGAGCCACATGTCCTTGTGCCAGGTCTCGTCGGCCGCGTAGCAGGCGTGGAAGCCGAGTTCGTCGGCGAGCCTGATGGAGGCCAGGGACTCCTGGAGCGGATAGTCGGGGAGCATGGCGTAGCTGAACCTCACGGTTGCCACCTTCCTGCCTGTAGGGGCCTGTGTGGGGTGGAACTCGGGGTGGATCAGGGCCGGACGCCGGTCCGTGGGCGGATTCTGCCAACTCCCGCGCCGTGAAGGGAGGGTGCGGCGTGCACGTAACGTTCACATATGTTCACGCACGGTACAGGGGGTTGTGTACCGGGTATCGGACCGGTATCCAGACGCGGTCATCCGCACGGGCACGACAGGAAGAAGTGGTTCGCTGTGATCAAAGGCGTCGATGTCGCCTCGTACCAGTCCGAGAACTACAGCACAAAGGGTCTAGATTTCGTCTTCATCAAGATCACCGAGGGTAGGTCGTACACCAACCCCAAGTGGGTAGCGCAGCGCAAGACGGCGCGGGACGCCGGACTGGTCACCGGCTTCTACCACTTCGGGAGGTCGGGCAGCATCAAGGGCCAGGCCGACTATTTCCTCTCGAAGATCAACCTGGTCGCCGGTGACATGCTCGTCCTCGACTGGGAGGACTCGGCGGTCACCAACTCGGAGAAGGACACCTGGATCAAGTACGTCCAGGAGAAGGCTCCCGGCCACAAGGTGCTGCTGTACTGCAACGTCAACTTCTGGCTGAACCACGACACGACGTCCTTCGCGGGCGACGGCCTGTGGATCGCGCACTACAACGGGAAGCCGGGCAAGCCCGGCATCAAGCACCCGTGGCGCTTCCACCAGTACACGAGCAGTCCCATCGACACGAACCTCGGCGACTTCGCCAGCCGCGCCGCGCTGCGTGAGTGGGCGGGCGGCACCGGCTCGACGACGGAGGACCGGCGGCAGGTGGAGGAGGAGCTGGCGGAGGGCTGAGCGGGACGGACCGGTGGACGGGCTGGCGGGTCGCTGCGGGGGACGGGCCGGAGAGGTCGCGGGGCTGGTGTTCAGGGAGCGCACATCCGGGCTCCCCGACATGGACACGTCCAGTCCAGTCCGCGCGGTCAAGAAGGAGGGGAACGGTCCGTCCCCGCAGTACAGGAGAGCACACCGTGTCCCCGTCGTACGCTTCCGCTCCGGCTTCCGCTCCGGCCGCACCGCCCGTCCCCGCTACGGCAACCGCTCCCGGGCCCGCTCCCGCGCCCGCCAGGTACGAGGTCTCCCTCGCCCGCGAGGAGGCGGAGGTGCGCGCGGCCCAGCGGCTGCGGCACACCGTCTTCGCCGACGGCATGGGAGCCCGCCTCACCACACCCGAGCCCGGCCTCGACATCGACCCCTTCGACGCCTACTGCGACCACCTCCTCGTGACCGAGACGGCCTCCGGCGAGGTCGTCGGCACCTACCGGCTGCTGCCGCCCGAGCGGGCCGCCGTCGCCGGACGGCTCTACGCGGACGGCGAGTTCGCCCTCGACCGCCTCGCGCCCCTGCGGGACGACCTGGTCGAGGTCGGCCGCTCCTGCGTGCACCCCGAGCACAGGGACGGCGCGGTCATCGCCCTGATGTGGGCGGGCATCGCCCGCTACCTCACCCGTACGGGACACAACTGGCTCGCGGGCTGCTGCTCCGTACCCCTCGACGACGGCGGACGGCTCGCCGCCGGGGTGCGGCGGACCCTGAACGAGGCACACCTGACGCCCGAGGAGCACCGCGTGACTCCCCGGCTGCCCTGGTGTCCCCCGTCCGACGACATCCCCGCTCTGGCACGCCGCGCCCTGCCGCCGCTGCTGCGCGGCTATCTGAGGCTCGGCGCGCGTGTGTGCGGGGAGCCCGCGCACGACCCCGAGTTCGGGGTCGCCGACTTCTACGTCCTCCTGTCGCTCCGCGACGCCGATCCCCGCTATCTGCGCCACTTCCTGTCCCTCGTCCCGGCGTGAACGGCCGTGAGCGACGGTGAGAAGCCGCTTCCCGCTCTGCCTGCCCCTTCTGCCCACGCGTGGATGCCCACCGCACCCTGTACGACGGCGGACTGCGTGCCCGAGGGCGCGCCCACCGTCGGCACGGCGCGGCGGGCGGCGCGCGGCGCCGCCCTCCTGGCGGTGCTGCTCATGGGCATCGTGGCCGCGCCAGTGGTGCGGCTGCTGCCGGGGCGTCCGACACGCGCTGCGGTACGGGGGTGGTCGCGCGCGCTGGTGCGGGCGGCGGGGGTGCGGTTGCGGATACGGGTACGGGGGACGCCGCCGGGTCAGGGCCCGAGTGCGGGCGGTGACGTGGGTGCGGGGCCGTTCGGGGTGCGGCGCGTGCCCGAACTCGTCGTCGCCAACCATGTCTCCTGGCTCGACGTCCCCCTCGTCGCCGCCGTGCGCCCCGGCCGGATGCTGGCCAAGGCCGAGGTCGGCGCGTATCCGGTGCTCGGCGCGCTGGCCGCCCGCGCCGGAACCCTCTTCATCGACCGGGCGCGGCTGCGCTCACTGACGGACACGGTCGCCGAGGCCGCGGCGGCGCTGCGGGCCGGTTCGACGGTCGTCGTCTTCCCCGAGGGCAGCACCTGGTGCGGCACGGAAGCGGGCATGTTCCGTCCCGCGCTCTTCCAGGCCGCGCTGGACGCGGGGGTGCCCGTGCGGCCCGTTGCGGTGCGCTATCTGACCCGGCACGGGGCCGCCCTCCACCCCACGACCGTGGCCGCTTTCGTGGGCGAGGACACGCTGTTCGCCTCGCTGCGACGGGTGACGGCTGCCCGCGGCCTCGTGGCCGAGGTGACCGTGCTGCCGCCCCTCTCCGTGCGCGACCACACCTGCCGCCGGGCCCTGGCCAGGGCGGCTCACGGGTCCGTAATGACGGGCGCGGCCGACAATCGTTGGCGTGGGCAGATAATGTCCCCGTCATGCCGGAAGCCAACTCTGCCCCGAAACCCGACACCGACGCCGCCCCCGGGTCCGACGCCGAAACCCGTACGGGTACCGGCGCGGACACCGGGGAGGACGCCGCCCCCGACACCAAGCCCGACCCCGAGCCCCGCCCCACGCCCGACGAGGGCGCGTACGACGACGAGCCCGGCGAGGACGGACACGAGGGAGAGGGAGAGGGAGAGGGAGAGCCCGAGGGTGAGAGAGCGGGGCTCACCCCGCGCCAGGCACGGCGCATACGAATAGTCCTCTCCGCCGCCGTCATGATCGCCGTGGCCGTCGCCCTGGTGATCCGTCTCAACAGCGCCCCGTCTGTCCTGACCGTCGGCTTCTACGGCATCGCGCTCATCCTCTCCGGCACCGCCATCGTCCTCAGCCGCCGCGGCCGTACCCGGGTGGCGACGGGCGTACTGGCACTCGGCTTCGGCGCGGTCCTTCTCGCGGAGAAGCTGCTGTCGGCCACGGAGTAGCCGCGAGCCACGGCGACGGCCGAACTCCCGGGCGTACTCTGCTTCGTATGACGGAGGAACTGCCCGAGATGCGGGCCTCGGACGCGGAGCGCGAGCGGATCGCCGACGTGCTGAAGGAGGCCGTGGCCGAGGGGCGGCTCGGGGTCGACGAGTTCCAGGAACGCCTCGACTCCGCCTACCGGGCCCGTACGCGCGGGGAGTTGGAGCCGCTCGTACGCGATCTGCCCACGCCGGGGGCCACTTCTCTCGTCAAGGGGCACGGGTACGGATACGGGCAGGTGGCGGGTTCGCGCGCCCCGGCCCCGCGCAGGCCCGGCGCCGCCGAGCGGATCGGCGGGCGGGGCACGTCGAGTTGGGGCGTCGGCATCCTGGGCGGCTTCGGCCGCAAGGGCAACTGGACGGTGCCGCGCGCCTTCACGGGCGTCGCGATCATGGGCGGCGGCGAACTGGACCTGCGCGAGGCCCGCTTCGAGGAGCGCGAGGTCGTCATCCGGTGCTTCGTCTTCATGGGAGGCATCGACGTGGTGGTCCCGTCGGACGTCGAGGTCGAGGTGCGCGGCATCGGCATCATGGGCGGCTTCGACTCGAGCGCGAGCGGCGAGCACACCGGTGGTCCGGACGCGCCCCGCGTGGTCGTCACCGGCCTCGCCGTATGGGGCGGGGTCGGGACGGAGCGCAAGCTGACCCGCGAGGAGAAGCGGCAGCGTCGCGAGGACAAGCTGCGAGGGCGCGAGGAGCGCAGGAAGCAGCGCGAGCTGGACCGTCGTGAGCGCCGGGAGTCCCGTCGCGAACGCGACAACCGGCACGGGCTGGGGTCCGGGCACGGGCCCGCACTCGGGCCCGGACGCGGGCACGGCCACGGCCGTGGACGGGGGGCCTACGGGGAACCGGACGCGCCGGACCGTGCCGATCGCGCAGATCGGGCCGACGGCTCCGGGCCCGCCCCCGCGGAGTGACACACGGGGCCGGGCGACCGGGACAGGGGCCGGAGGACGAGGGACCGGGGAGGAAGTAGCGCGGCTCAGTGCCAGGCCGGGGCGTCCGTGCCGGGTTCGCCGGGCGGACGTGACCAGTCGGCGGGGCCGCCCTCGTAGCCGACGGGGGACAGCGCGTACCGCAGTCGTCCCAGCGGCCCGGAGCACTCGGAGAGCCAGGGCGAGGGATCATGCGCTGGCCCGTGGGTGCCCGCCGCCTCCGCCCCGCTACCGGTACCGGACCCCGTCCCCGACGTGTGGGCCGCGTCGCCCAGCAGCCAGGAAGCCGTCCGCGCCAGCGCCAGCCGCACCACGCGGGAGCCGCTCGCGCCACGCCGCTGCTCCGTGAGGGAGCGCAGCACGGCAGCCGCCAGCAGATAGCCGCTCCCGTGGTCGAGGGCCTGCGCCGGGAGAACGCCGGGCGCGCCGTCGGGCCCCGCCTCGACGGCCGCGATGCCGCTCGCGGCCTGTACGAGGCTGTCGAACCCGCGCCGTCTGTGCCACGGGCCGTGCGCGCCCCACGCGCTGAGCTGCCCCACCACCAGCCCCGGCCGCCGGTCGGCCAGCGACTCCGGCGCGAGGCCGAAGCGGTCGAGGGCACCGGGACGGTACCCGGTGAGGACGACATGCGCCGAGGACAGCAGCTCCTCGAAGGTGGCCTGCCCGGCGCGGTCGCTCAGGTCGAGCAGCGCGGACCGTTTGCCGAAGCCGCTGTCCGCGTGCGCGTCCCGCCTCTCGGGGAGCTGCGGCGCGTCGATGCGCAGGACGTTCGCGCCCAGCAGCGCGAGCGTCCGGCTGGCGACGGGGCCCGCGATGACCCGGGTCAGGTCCAGCACGCGTACGCCGTCGAGGGGGCGGCCGGACGGGCCCTGCGCGCCGTCCCCGGACGTCGCGCAGGGGGCTGCGAAGGGGAGGACCGGGGCGCGGTCGAGGCGCTTCGCGGACAGCAGCGGCTGCCGCGTCAGCGCCGCGCCCTGCGGATGCCGCGCCCAGTCGTGCGGGGTGCGTACGGCGACGGCCAGGCCGCCCGCCGCGTACACCTCGGTCTCGACCTCCACCGCCTTCCGCTCGGCCAGCACGGCGGCGACCCGCTCGGCGAGCGCGGCCTCCGTGGCCCTTTCCGTGGTCTCTGCCGTTGCCTCTTCTGCGCCGTCCTGGAGGCCGAGCGCCGTGAGGAGCCGGGCGCGGTGGTGCGGGTAGTTCGCGTGGGTGCGCAGCCAGCCGTCGGCCGTGCGCCAGAAGCGGGAGAGCGGTGCGAAGTTCGCAGGTTCGCGGCCGTCGACGCGCAGCTGGCGCTCGCTGACGAAGGCGGTGGCGACGGCGCCGTCGTCGACCCGTACGGACGGCACGTCGGCCGCCTCGGGCCCCTCGCCGTCCGCGCCGCTCGTGCCGCCTGTCTCGCCCGTGCCGCCCGTGCCGTGGGCCCTTACCGACGCCAGTTCGGCCGCTGCGAGCGAGCACACCGCCACCGTCGAACGCGCCAGCTCCAGCACCGGCAGCCTGGAGGGGAGCAGCCGGGGGCGGCGTACGAGCGAGACGCGGTCCAGCAGCGCGGGGTCTCCGCCGAGCGCTGCCCAGGCGTGTGCCGTGGCGTCGTCCGTACGGGCAGGTACGGGGGGTTCCGGCTGCGCGGGCCCGGCGGGTGCGGGAACGGGAACCGGGACAGGCGTCGTGAGGGGCGCCTCGGGGGCGGCGTCCGTGCTGCCCGTCTCGCTCATGCCGTCCTCGGCGCCGCTCCTCCGGGGTGTGGGGCCCGCTTCGACATCGCGGGTCGTGCTGGTCACCGCTGCTGAAGATCGCTCCATATCGGGCATTGTGACACCTTGCCCAGGTGAGAGGTATCAGCCGCGAGTGGCGGTGTCTCCACGGATGGCGGTGCCGTGGGGCGCGGCTGACGGTGGCTCAGGAGCTGTCGGCGATCGGGGCCGGAGCGGTGGGAGTCGTGACGGGTCCGCGTCAGTCGGCTAGGTTCCTGCGCCATGAGGGGCGAGGGGATGACGATGACGGTGAGACGACTGGTGGTGGCGGCCCTGTGCGGGGCTGCCGTGTGTGCCGCGCTCGGAAGCGGTCAGGCGGCGGCGGGTGCGGCAGGCGCGTCGAGTCCGTCGGGGGCGTCCGGCGCGTCCGGCGGCGGGGTGGATTCTGTCGCGTGGGACGGCCAGCGCGGTCTGCGCGGCCAGGGCGGCCGGGACAGTCGGGGCGGCTGGGGCTGGTCGCTCAAGGACAGCGGGAGCGAGGCCCGTTTCCGCGGACTCGCCGCCGTCAGCCGCTCGACGGCCTGGCTCGCGGGCAGCGGGGGAACGGTCCTGCGGACCCGTGACGGCGGTACGCGCTGGACGGACGTGTCGCCGCCCGGGGCGGAAGACCTGGAGTTCCGCGACGTGGAGGCGTTCGGCCCGGACCGGGCCGTCGTTCTCGCCATCGGGGAGGGCGAGGCGTCGCGCGTGTTCCGTACGGACGACGGCGGCGCCACCTGGAAGGAGACTTTCCGTAACGACGAACCGTCCGCCTTCTACAACTGCCTCACCTTCTTCGACCGGTCCCACGGCCTGGCCGTCAGCGATCCGGTCGACGGCGCGTTCCGTGTCCTCGGTACGCGGGACGGCGGCCGGAGCTGGCGGGTGCTGCCCTCCGACGGGATGCCCGAAGCGCTGCCCGGAGAGGCCAACTTCGCGGCGAGCGGCCAGTGCCTCGTCACGGCGGAGGGCGCGCGGGGCGAGGGGCGCGGTACCCGTTCGGGTGATGACGTGTGGATGGCGAGCGGCGGCGGTGCCACCGCGCGGATCTACCACTCGGCCGACCGCGGCAGGAACTGGACCGCGTCCGAGGCGCCCGTGCCAGCGGGCCACTCCGCGCGCGGCGTCTTCGGCCTCGCCTTCACGGGCCAGGGGCACGGGCATGGGCACGGGCACGGGGGCGCCGGGCAGGTGCGGGGCCTGGCCGTCGGCGGTGACTACCGCGCCGGTGAGCGCTCGCCCGACGCCTCGGCCGTGAGCCGTGACGGCGGCGCCACATGGCGGGCGAGCGACCGCCCGGTCCCCGCGTACCGCTCGGGGGTCGCCTGGCTGCCCGGCACCCGCTCGGCCGCCCTCGCGGTCGGCCCCACCGGCACCGACCTCAGCCTCGACGCCGGACGCACCTGGCACACGGTGGACGGCGGTTCCTACGACACGGTCGACTGCGCGGACGCGGCCCGCGCCTGCTGGGCGGCGGGGGAGAAGGGGCGCGTGGCCCGCCTGGAGCCGGGAGCGTCGGGAGCGCCGTCACAGGGCTGACGGCGGCGGAAGGCGCTGACGGCGTCGACGGCCGGGCGCGATGATCATCATTGCGGTAGCGTGACGCCCCCATGAGCGGCTCCCAGGACTGGCCCCGTACCGAGGCCGAAGCGCTAGCAGTGCAGGACTCCCTGCGTACCCAGGTCGAGGAGACCGACCAGTCCCCGGCCCCCGGCGCAGCGGGAACGATCGCGGTCGGTCTGGACGTCGCGTACGACGACGCGCGGGACGTGGTCGCCGCTGCCGCCGTCGCCCTCGACGCGGCGACCTTGGAGGTCGTCGAAGAGGCCACCGCCACCGGCCGGGTGGCCTTCCCGTATGTGCCGGGGCTGCTCGCCTTCCGGGAGATCCCCGCGCTGCGGGACGCGCTCGACGAGCTGGGCCGACGGCTCGGGCGCGCACCCGACCTCCTCGTGTGCGACGGCTACGGACGCGCCCACCCGCGCCGTTTCGGTCTCGCCAGCCACCTGGGCGTGCTCACGGGGCTGCCGGTGATCGGCGTCGCGAAGAACCCGTTCGTGTTCCGGCACGGCGTGGTCGGCCCGGACCGTGGCGACAGCGCCGCGCTGCTCGACGGGACGGAAGAGGTCGGGCGCGCGCTGCGCACGAGGCGCGGTGTGAAGCCGGTCTTCGTCTCGGTCGGCCACCGCGTCAGCCTGGACAGCGCCTGCGCGCACACGCTGAGCCTGGCCCCCGACTACCGGCTCCCTGAGACCACGCGCCGCGCAGACGCGCTGTGCCGACGCGCCCTGCGCGAGAGCGCCTGAGCCCTCCGGGCACTGAGGGTTCTGAGTGCCTGGGCGTTTGGGCGTCTGACCACGGTCCGAACAGATGGGAAGTGGCGCCTGTCTGAACGGGCGTCAAACCTTGACACCCGCCGCCTGGCGGAGGACATTCAGCGATGACATGGGACGTCCCATGTCCAATTTAGCCGCAGTCATCCTGTGTTGGAGCCGCGATGTCGTGTCCGCTTCCCGTGCCGCTCACCGGGATCGTCCCGCCGCTGTGCACTCCGCTGACGCACGAAGGCGAGATCGACACGGCGGGTCTGCGCGCACTGGCCCAGCGGCTGGTCAGGGCGGGCGCGCGGGCGCTGTTCGCCCTCGGCTCCAGCGGCGAGACCGCGTATCTGAGCGACGTACAACGCGACACCGTCCTGCGTACCGTGGTCGAAGCGGCCGACGGCGAGGTACCCGTACTCGCGGGGGTCATCGACATGACCACGCCCCGCGTGCTCGATCAGGCACGCAGGGCCGTGGACGCGGGCGCCGACGCGCTCGTCGCCACCGCGCCCTTCTACACGCGCACCCACCCCGTCGAGGTCGCCGGGCACTTCCGCCGCATCCGCGCCGCCGTCCCGCTCCCGCTGTTCGCGTACGACATCCCGGTGGCCGTGCACCACAAGCTCGCCGCCGCCACCGTTCTCGAACTCGCCGAGGACGGCACCCTGGCCGGGCTGAAGGACAGCAGCGGCGACGACGGAGCTCTACGACGGCTCCTCGTCAGCCTGCGGCAACGCGGCCTGCTGGAGCGCTTCTCCGTGCTCACCGGCTCCGAACTCGCCGTCGACGGCGCGCTGCTGGCCGGTGCGCACGGGGTCGTTCCCGGCCTCGGCAACCTGGACCCGGACGGCTACGCGCGGCTCTACGCCCACGCCCGCGCCGGACGCTGGCGCGAGGCCGCCGAGGAACAGGACAGGCTCGCCGCGCTGTTCGCCCTCACCGACGTGGGCCCCGAGGACACCATGGGCCGCAACTCGTCCGCGATCGGCGCCTTCAAGGCCGGGCTGCGGCTGCTGGGCGTCATCGACTGCGCGGCCACCGCCCCTCCCCAGGTCCCCCTGGACGCGACGGCCGTGAAGCGGGTCGGCGCGCTGCTGGAGGAGGCGGGGCTGCTGTGACCGGGTCTCCCGCCTCCCGTACACCCGCCGCGCTGCCTTGGTACCGCGAGGTCTCCCGTACGCAATGGAAGTCGATGTTCGCCGCCTGGCTCGGCTATCTCCTCGACGGCTTCGACTTCGTCCTCATCACACTCGTCCTCACCGAGATAGCCGACGAGTTCGGACTGAGCACGGTGGAGGCGGCGAGCCTGGTGTCGGGTGCCTTCATCACCCGGTGGCTCGGCGGCGCGCTGCTCGGCGGCATGGGCGACCGCTACGGGCGCAAGCCCGCGATGATCGCCAGCATCCTGCTCTACTCGCTGGGCACTTTCGCCTGCGGCTTCGCCTGGAACTACCACAGCCTCTTCGCCGCCCGCCTCGCCATCGGGATGGGCATGGCGGGGGAGTACAGCGCCAGCGCCACGTATGTGCTGGAGAGCTGGCCCGTCCGCATGCGCAACCGCGCCTCCGGCTTCCTCATCTCCGGCTACGCGGCGGGCACCGTCCTCGCCGCCGAGGTCTACAAGTGGGTCGTCCCCAGCCTCGGCTGGCGCTGGATGTTCTGGATAGGCGTGCTGCCGATCGTGGTGGCGCTGTGGGTGCGCCGGGCGCTCCCCGAAGCGGGCGACTGGCAGGCGGAGGTCCACGGCACGGGTACCCGTACCGGCACCGTCCCCGGAGGCGAAGCGCCGGGCGCAGGCGAACCGGCCGGGCCCGGCACCTTCGACGGGCAGGACAAGCTGGACGCACCACCCTCGCCACCGACAGCAGCACCGGCACCAACAGCCGAGACACCGGCACAGGCACAGGCACAGGCACCGGCACAGGAACCGGCACCGGTACCGGCACCGGCCGCGACCCCTGGCACGGGCGAGAGCGGACCGGCCACGGCAGCGGTCCGGGGCGGCCCGCCACGGCGCCCCAACCCCTTCCGCCCCCTCTTCGGCGACCCGCGCCGCGCGGTGGCCAACTCCGTGCTCGCGATCCTGGCGACCGTCGCCCTCTTCCTCGTCTTCACCCCACTGGCCGCGGGACTCACCTGGCCGCTGGCGCTGGTCGCCGCCGGGTGCCTGATCGCCTTCGCCGTCCAGCTCGGAGGCCGTCGGAGCTGGGTGGTCTACGTGGCCCTGATGGTGACCGTCTTCTGCGCCTTCCTCTACTCCTGGCCCATACAGTCACTCCTCCCGACCTATCTGAAGACCGAACTGGGCTACGGCGCCGACGAGGTCACCGACGTCATGTACTACGCGGGGTTCGGCACCATGCTGGGCTGCTGGCTCGCCGGATTCGTCGGCGACTGGCTGGGCACCCGCCGCGCCTACGCCCTCACCCTCCTCGCCTCCCTCGCCTTCGTCTTTCCCGTGTTCGCGGTGCAGAACAGCCTGGTGGGGCTGGGCGTGCTGCTCTTCGGGCTGCTCGCACTGAGCCAGGGCATCTCGGGGCTGCTGCCGAAGTACATCGCGGGTCACTTCCCGGTCGAGACCCGCGCTGCCTCGCTGGGGTTCGTCTACAACGTGGGCGCTCTCGGCGGCGCCGTCGCCCCCGTGATGGGCGCCGAACTGGCCGAGGGCATGACGCTGGCGCAGTCGCTCGCCATCCTGACCTTCGGGCTGACGACACTCGTCATCGTGCTCGTCGGTCTCAACGTGCCCTATCGCCTCAACCGCTACCTGCTCCGCCGCACCGGCCACCACGACGTCACCGAGGACCACCTCGCCGCGGTGACGGCGACTCAGAAACCCAGGCCGGCGGACTGACCGCCCGCGCCCCTCGCGGGCGCTGACCGAGTCGCCGTTGCCCAGGGCCGAGCGTCGGCCCCGGTACCCGGGACCCGGTACCCGGGACGCGAGCGGCATCCGGACCGGCTCCGAGTTCAGTTGCCGGCCGTTAGTTCTTCTGCAAGGCGCGGGTGACGCCCGCGATGACGGCGGTCGTCAGCAGCCAGCCGAAGGCGATCAGCAGGTAGGCCAGCCACTGGAGACCGCCGTCCGTCCAGTACCAGGCAGTGCGCTGCCCCAGGCCGCCGATGGGGATCAAGAGGTCGAGTGTGTAGACGAGGGGGTGGAACGGGGCGCCCTCGCCCTGTTTGACCGGGTGCGGGGAGTGGGCGCCGAAGGACAGCGTGCCCAGCAAGGTCAGCGCGAGGAGCCAGACGCCGGCCAGCCACGGGCGGTAGCCATAGCCGACCGTCGCGTCGAGCAGGTGCCCGCACACACGCGCCGCCGGGGACAGGGTCCGACGCCGATGGCGCTGCTTGGCCAGGAGAACGCGGCGGGCGTCGTCGTCATGGCCGTCCTTCCGGTACCAGCTCGCCAACTGCTCATAGGGCTGGGGGTTGTAGCCCGGGCTGCGCCGTATCCACGCCACACGGTGGGCCACGAAGTCCCGCCGCCCCACCGCCTCCCGCCGCTCGCCCGCCTCGACCGCCTTGACGGAGCCGTAGACGAAGCCGTCCAGCTCCACCACGTCCGGCCAGCTGTTGCGGCTGTCGTGGAGATGAGACACCTGCGCGCCCCGCAGATCCACGGTGCCCGACGGAGGCTGGGCAGGGGTGAAGTCGAGGTCGACGGCCTGCATCCGCAGGGCGACCAAGGACGGGCCATCGCCGGGCGGCCCGTTCAGAACGGCTCCTTCGAAGGTCAGATTGTCCGAGATACGGGCGCCCCGCAGTCGTACGGTCCCGTTCGCGGTGAACCCGTCGGAGAAGTCGAGCGTTGAGGCCACGGCGTTGTCCAGGGCGAGCGCCGTCCCGTGTGGCCCGGGGCTCACCAGGTGCGCACCCTGCATGAACAGTCCGCCCGGCAACTGCGCGCCCAGCAGCCGCACTTCGCCACGCGCGACGAACCCGCCCCGGCAGGTCACGCCTCCTTCCATGACCAGGCCGCCTGCGGCCACGGCCCATCCTCCGGGCGCGCTGACCTCGGTCCCGTTCAGGAGCATGCCGCCGGTCACCAGGGCATCGCTCAGGGACAGTGCGGTGCTCACATGGTTGAAGGGCGAGGAGGCGAGGCTTTCCACCACGGAGTGCCGCAGGTCGAGCGTGCCCTCGAGGCGGGCCGAATAGGCTTCGATGCCCGGTACGCGGCTGCCCGTGATCACGAGCGTCTGTGTCGACGCCCCCAGCAGGTCCACCGACTCCTCGAGCCAGCAGCCCTTGAGCCAGAGGGCATAAGCGATCTGCGCCCCGGCCAGATCGAGGCGCCCGGTTATCCGTGCCCCGGCGAGCCGCAAGCACGCTACGGCGCCTGGCTGCGCGGTGTTCGCGCCGAGGAGCAGCTCTGCGATCACCGCGGCCCGAACCGTCCGCTCAGGGCCCCACCGCCCACCCTCGGCGACCCGGTTGTCCTCTGGTGCACCTGTGCGCAGGTCCACGCGGCGTCCCTCGGGGAACGCGTCCCACAACGCACGCTCCGGTGAAGTCAACTCGTCGTATGAGAGCACTCGTGCAGAGTAGTGATCTCCCTTCGCGCTCCACTCGCCCACCGCGTGGACCGGAGGCGGCCCAACCTGTTGGGGGTTCTTACTCCTCCGGCCTGGCCGTCACCACACGCAACCCGTGCTCGGTGAACTCGCGACGTACCCCCTCCTTCACTCCCGCGTCCGTGATGAACGTGTCGAAGACGTCGGCGCCGCCGATCCTGGCGAAGCACCGCTCGCCGACCTTGAGGGAGTCGGCCACCACCACAGCCCGTGACGCCCTCTCGGCCATCAGACGGTTGACCCTGGCCTCGGCCTCGTCGTGAACCGTCGCCCCCATCACCGGGTCCACCCCGTTGGCGCCGATGAAGGCGATGTCCAGGGAGATCTGCTGAAGCACCAGCTCGCTGAACGGCCCGATCAGTTCGAAGGAGCGGGAGTGTGCGACCCCGCCGGTCAGCACGATCTTGATCTGGGGGCGGACCGCCAGTTCGTTGGCGATGTTGAGCGAGTTGGTGACGACGGTCAGATGCGGCTGCGGTCCCGGCTCGGAGAACTCCGGACGGGTGGCCAGTGTCCGGGCGATCTCCGTCGTGGTGGTGCCGCCGCTGAGGCCGACCACATTGCCTCGCTCGACCAGCTTCGCCGCCGCCTGCGCCACGGCCTGCTTCCCCGAGGCGTGATGGCCCCGCTTGTAGCGGATGGGCAGGTCGTAGGCGACGGAGCTGAGCACCGCCCCGCCCCTGGTCCGGGTCAGCAGTTGCTGGTCGGCCAGGGTGTCCATGTCACGCCGCATCGTCGCCGCCGACACCTCCAGCGCGGTGGCGGCCTCCTCGACATCGACACGGCCGCGCTCCCCGAGCAGCTCAAGCAGGGCGTTCATCCGCTCATGGCGCTTCACTGGTTCTTCTTCTCCCGCGTCGGTCGGTTGCGTCGGCGAGCCTATCCGGCCACCGCGGGAGCCCCGAGAAGGCGCAGCAGCCGCGCGGCCTCCCTCGCCACCGCCTCACGGGCGGGGCCCACATACTTCCGCGAATCGACGAGCGTGGGGTCCTGGGCCAGCACACTCCGCACCTCCCCGGTGAAGACCGACACCAGATGCGTGGATATGTTGATCTTCGTCATGCCCGCCGCTATCGCGGCCCGCAGCTCCTCGTCCGGCACACCCGACGAACCGTGCAGCACCAACGGCACCGGCAGTGTCTCCCGCAGCGACCGGATCAGCTCCTTGTCGAGGACGGTGGTCCGCTCCCGCATGGCGTGCGAGGAGCCGACCGCCACGGCGAGGGCATCCACACCCGTGGCACCCACGAAGGCCAGCGCCTCGGCCGGATCCGTACGGGCCCCAGGGGCGTGCACCCCGTCCTTGCCGCCCACCTCGCCCAGCTCCGCCTCGACATAGGCACCGCGCTCATGGCACCAGGCCGTCAGCTCCGCCGTCACCGCGACGTTCTCCTCATAGGGGAGGGCCGAGGCGTCCACCATCACCGAGCCCACTCCGGCCCCGATGCCCTCGTGCACCAGGGCGGGATCGGTGATGTGGTCCAAGTGCACGGAGACATCGGCTTCGGCCGCCTCGGCGAGGGCCAGCGTGGCGCGGGTGAGCGGCAGCAGGCCACCGTGGTAGCGGACGCAGTTCTCGCTGATCTGGAGGATGAGGGGTATCCCGGTGCGCTCGGCCGCGGAGACGAGGGCCTCGGCCGTTTCCAGATGGATGACGTTGAACGCGGCGGCACCGGCTCCCGAGGCGCGGGCCGCGTCGACGACGGACGCGGTGGAGACGAGGGGCATGGGCGTGAACTTCCCTTGTGTGGCGGACGGAGGGGAGGGCGAAGGCCAGGGCGGGACCGGACGGGGGCAGGAGACCTCGGCCGGGCCGCGGGCCGGGGCGCGCCGACGTTCGGTCAGGAACCGTCGAGCATCACGGAGCGGGTCAGGCTGCGCGGGTTGTCCGGATCCAGCCCGCGAGCGCGCGCCCGCTCCAGGGCGACACGCTGCACCAGCACCAGATCGGCCATCGGATCGCGGCCGTGGGACACGAACCGGGCACCGGTGCGTGCCACCTCCGACTCCAGCCCCGCCGGTGAGGGGCCGAAGAGCCAGGTGACGCGTCCCGGTGCCGCGATGGATATCGGCCCGTGCCGGTACTCCATGGCGGGATAGGACTCCGTCCAGCTCTGGGACGCCTCGCGCATCTTCAGCGCCGCCTCGTTGGCCAGGCCGACGGTCCAGCCGGTGCCGAGGAAGGAGAACTGCTCGGCGTCCACCCACTCCTCCTCGACGGGGCAGGCCAGCGCTTCCTCGGCGTCGCCCACCGAGGCCGTCAGGTCCTCGCCCAGGTGGGCGCGGAGCAGGGCGAGGGCGGTCGTCGCGAAACGGGTCTGGACGACGGACCTCTCATCCGCGAAGGGCAGGGCGACGACCTCGTCGGACAGTTCCGTCGCGGGAGTGTCCTGGTCCCCCAGCACGGTCACCGTCGGGATGCGTCCCTTGACCGATTCGAGCAGCCTCAGGACCTCGGTCGTGGTGCCGGAACGGGTGATCGCCACCAGTGCGTCATAACCGCGGTCGGTGCCGAGGAAAGCCTCGGACGCGGCGAACGCGTCCGTCACCCCCAGCCCCGCCGCCTCGCGCAGCGACGCGTACGACTGGGCCATGAACCATGAGGTGCCGCATCCCACGACCGCGACACGCTGACCCTCCTTCGGCAACGGCGGCCTGGACGCTCCGATACGCGCGGCCTCCCGCCAGGTCTCCGGCTGACTCCGCAGTTCCCGTTCCATGTGCACGGACTCACTCATGAGCTGCCCCGCCCCTCTTGATGCGAATTGATTGTTCAAGCCTTGCTGCAATCAATATTAAGCATCGGCAGTGCGCGGATTCCATCCCTCGTGCGGGTGAACTGGCGAGCGAATCGGCGCCGAAGACCCGTCATGTTCCGCGCCTGACAGGCGCTTTGTCGCAGGTGAGCGGCCGGATGAGTCCGCGCGAGAGGGGTGTTGACAGTTGCGCGAAGCGGGTCGAATAGTGACGTCATCCATCACGCAGTTTCCGAGCAGCTTCGCGCTCCACCGACCGAAAGGCCCGCTATGTCCACAACGATGCTTTCTGTGAGCCCGGCGCCGACGAGGGGTGCGCGAGGGCTTCGCCGGGCGGGCCCGCGCCGGGGCGGAGCCAAGTGGGCGGGCCTCGTGGGGTGTTGTGGTGTACGCCACTGCGCCGGGGTCCACGCGGGGGGCCTGAGAGGGCTTGTGGAAAGTGAAACGCGTTCTTAGCATCGCTGGTGTTACATCACTTGTGTCATACGGCTGGGGGCTTGATGGCAGTGTCGGCGTCAGCGGCGGGAGAGAACGGCGGCGGTCCTCTCAAGGGCGTGCGCGTGGTGGAGCTGGCGGGCATCGGCCCCGGCCCCTTCGCCGGGATGGTGCTCGCCGACCTGGGGGCCGATGTCGTACGGGTGGACCGTCCCGGCGGCGCCGCCCTGGGCATCGACCCCGCGTACGACATCACGAACCGCAACAAGCGCTCCGTGGTGCTCGACCTCAAGTCGGAGGCGGGGAGAGCGGCGGTGCTGGACATGGTGGAGCGCGCCGACATCCTGATCGAGGGCAACCGGCCGGGAGTCGCCGAGCGGCTCGGCGTCGGCCCCGACGCCTGCCTGGCCCGCAACCCCCGGCTCGTCTACGGACGGATGACCGGCTGGGGCCAGGACGGCCCCCTCGCCCAGCGCGCGGGCCACGACATCGGCTACATCGCCCTCACCGGAGCCCTCGGCATCACCGGCCCTGCCGACGGACCGCCCTACGCGCCCGCGAACCTGCTGGGCGACTACGCGGGCGGTTCCCTCTACCTCGTCATCGGCGTGCTCGCCGCGCTCCAGCACGCGCGGAGCGAGGGCGGTGAGGGACAGATCGTCGACGCCGCGATCGTGGACGGCACCAGCCACCTCTCCTCGATGATCCACGGCATGATGGCCGCCGGAGGCTGGCAGGACAGGCGCGGAGTCAACCTGCTCGACGGCGGCAGCCCGTTCTACGGCACCTACGAGACCTCCGACGGCGGCCACATGGCGGTCGGGGCGCTGGAACCGCAGTTCTACGAGGAGTTCATCGGCCTCCTCGGACTCACCGACGAGGCACCCAACCGTAGGGACCTCGGGTCCTGGGGCGTGCTCCGCGAGGCCATCGCCAAGCGCTTCAAGACCCGTACGCGCGAGGAGTGGACGGCGGTCTTCCAGGACTCGGACGCCTGCGTGGCACCCGTGCTCTCCCTCGCCGAAGCACCGTCGCACCCCCACCTCGCCGCGCGCGGAACGTTCGTGGAGCACAGCGGCATCACCCAGCCCGCACCGGCACCCCGCTTCTCCGTCACGCCCGGCTCCGTCACCCGGTCACCCGCCCTGCCGGGGGCCGACGGAGCGGAGGTCGCCCAGGACTGGGGCCTCCCCTCCCTGGCCCCTCCGGACCCCTCGGCTGCCCCGTCCGCCCCTGTACCGCCCGCCTCTTCGACCCCCTCAGCCAAGGACGGTGACGCGTGAAGATCGCTACCTCGCTCCAGTACGCCGACAACCCCCGCCAGGCCGCAGACGACGTCGCGAGGCTGGAGGCCGCGGGGCTCGACGCGGTGTGGGTCGCCGAAGCCTACGGCTTCGACTCGCCCACCGTGATGGGCTATCTGGCCGCCCGCACGGAGCGGATGCTCATCGGCGCCGCCATCCTCAACGTCTACTCGCGCACCCCAGCGCTCATCGCCCAGACAGGCGCCGGGCTCGACGCGCTGTCCGACGGGCGGGCGCTCATCGGGCTCGGTGCGTCGGGACCGCAGGTGGTTGAGGGGTGGCACGGCAAGCCGTACGACAAGCCGCTCGGCCGCACCCGCGAGACGGTCGAGCTGTGCCGCCGCATCTGGCGCCGCGAGGTCATCGACCACCACGGCATCACCGACATGCCCCTGCCGCCCGAGAAGGGCGGCAAGCTCGGCAAGCCGCTGAAGATCCTCACCAGGCCCGTCCGGGAGGAGATCCCGCTCTACGTGGCGGCGCTCGGCCCGGCCAACGTCCGGATGACGGCCGAGGTCGCCGACGGCTGGCTGCCCCACCTCTTCGTGCCCGAGAAGGCCGCGAACGTCTGGGGCGAGGCCCTGGCCGAGGGCACCGCCAAGCGCGATCCCGCACGCGGGCCGCTGGAGACCGTCGCGGGCACGGTGCTCGCTGTGGGGGAGGGGGCCGAGGCCGTACGCGAGACGCTGCGCCCCCTCATCGCCCTCTACATCGGCGGCATGGGTGCCAAGGGCAAGAACTTCTACAACGACGTGGCCCGCGCCTACGGATACGAAGAGGCGGCGGAGAAGGTCCAGGACCTCTATCTCGCGGGTAAGAAGAAGGAGGCGGAGGCGGCCGTTCCTGACGAGTTCTGCGAACTCGTCTCCCTCTGCGGTCCCGAGGGCTATGTGCGCGACAGGCTCGAAGCCTTCCGGGAGGCGGGCGTGACCATGCTCAACGTCGTCCCCGTCGGCCCGGACCCCGCAGGACTGATCGAGCAGGTCAAGGGCTGGCTCTGACCACGGTCCGGCCCGCGCGTCGCCGCCCCGGCCCCGCGAACCGAACCCCCTCCACTGACCCCCTCCACTGAACCCCTCCGCCACGGCTCGAAGGAGAGCACCCACCACCATGAAGCGGCAGATCTTCACCGAGGACCACGAGGCGTTCCGCCAGACCGTACGGACCTTCCTCAGCAAGGAAGTGGAGCCGCACTACGAGCAGTGGGAGAAGGACGGCATCACCTCCCGCGACGCCTGGCTGGCGGCGGGGCGGCAGGGGCTGCTCGGTCTTGCCGTGCCCGAGGAGTACGGGGGCGGGGGCACCGAGGACTTCCGGTACGCCGTGGTGCTCGCCGAGGAGTTCACGCGCGCGGGCGCCGCCGGTCTCGCGGTCGGCCTGCACAACGACGTCATCGGGCCCTACCTCACCTCGCTCGCCACCGAGGAGCAGAAGCGCCGCTGGCTGCCGGGCTTCTGTAGCGGCGAGAAGATCTCCGCCATCGCCATGACCGAGCCGGGAGCCGGATCCGACCTCCAGGGCATCCGCACCACGGCCGAGGACAAGGGGGACCACTGGGTCCTCAACGGTTCCAAGACCTTCATCTCCAACGGCATCCTCGCCGACCTCGTCATCGTCGTCGCGAAGACGACCCCCGAGGGCGGCGCCAAGGGCCTGAGCCTGCTGGTCGTGGAGCGCGGCATGGAGGGCTTCGAGCGCGGGCGCAACCTGGACAAGATCGGCCAGAAGGCCCAGGACACGGCTGAGCTGTTCTTCAACGACGTCAAGGTCCCCAAGGAGAACCTCCTCGGCGAGCTGAACGGCGCCTTCGTCCACCTGATGACCAACCTCGCCCAGGAGCGGATGACCATCGCCGTCTCGGCCATCGCCGCGGCCGAGCACGTCCTGGAGTTCACCACCGAGTACGTCAAGGAGCGCGAGGCGTTCGGGCGCCCCCTCGCACGGCTCCAGCACATCCGCTTCGAGATCGCCGAGATGGCGACCGAGTGCGCCGTGACCCGCAGCTTCCTCGACCGCTGCATCGAGGACCACACCAAGGGCGAGCTGGACGCCGTGCACGCCTCCATGGCCAAGTGGTGGGCCACGGAGTTGCAGAAGCGGGTCGCCGACCGCTGCCTCCAACTCCACGGCGGCTACGGCTACATGAACGAGTACCAGGTCGCGCGCGCCTTCACGGACGGACGCATCCAGACCATCTACGGAGGCACGACCGAGATCATGAAGGAGATCATCGGCCGCTCGCTGCTGAACTGACCGCCCGCCCCTTCCCGCACCCCGCCCCGCCTCTCCGACGCCCCCCTCCCGCACCCTCCCCGGCCCCCGCACCCGAAAGGCTGCTGACCTTGAGCACCGAAGCGTACGTATACGACGCCATCCGCACCCCGCGCGGGCGCGGCAAGCCCAACGGCGCCCTGCACGGCACCAAGCCGATCGATCTCGTCGTCGGGCTGATCCACGAGATCCGCAGGCGCTACCCGGACCTCGACCCGACCGCCATCGACGACGTCGTGCTCGGCGTCGTCGGCCCCATCGGCGATCAGGGCTCCGACATCGCGAAGATCGCCGCCATCGCCGCCGGGCTGCCGGACACCGTGGCCGGTGTCCAGGAGAACCGCTTCTGTGCCTCCGGCCTCGAAGCGGTCAACCTCGCGGCGGCCAAGGTGCGCTCCGGCTGGGAGGACCTCATCCTGGCGGGCGGCGTCGAGTCGATGTCCCGCGTCCCGCTCGGCACCGACGGCGGCGCCTGGCACATGGACCCGATGACCAACTACGAGACCGGCTTCGTCCCCCAGGGCATCGGCGCCGACCTCATCGCCACCCTCGGCGGCTTCTCCCGGCGCGACGTCGACGAGTACGCCTCCCGCTCCCAGGAACTGGCCACCGAGGCGTGGAAGGACGGCCGGTTCGCGCACTCCGTCGTCCCGGTGACCGACCGCAACGGGCTCACCGTCCTCGACCGCGACGAGCACATCCGCCCCGGCACCACGGCCGACTCCCTCGCCAAGCTCAAGCCCTCCTTCGCCGACATCGGCGAACTGGGCGGCTTCGACGCCGTCGCGCTCCAGAAGTACCACTGGGTCGAGAAGATCGACCACGTGCACCACGCGGGCAACTCCTCCGGCATCGTGGACGGTTCGGCGCTCGTCGCGATCGGCAGCGGCGAGGTGGGGGAGCGGTACGGGCTGCGTCCCCGCGCCCGTATCGTCTCGGCCGCCGTCTCAGGCGCCGACCCGACGATCATGCTCACCGGGCCCGCGCCCGCCTCCCGCAAGGCACTCGCCAAGGCCGGTCTGACCATCGGCGACATGGACCTGGTCGAGATCAACGAGGCGTTCGCCGCCGTCGTGCTGCGCTTCGTCAGCGACATGGGCATCCCGCTGGAGAAGGTCAACGTCAACGGCGGCGCCATCGCCATGGGCCACCCGCTCGGCGCCACGGGGGCGATGATCATCGGCACCCTCATGGACGAGCTGGAGCGGCGCGACCAGCGCTACGGGCTGGCCACGCTCTGCGTCGGCGGAGGCATGGGCATCGCCACCGTCATCGAACGGCTGTAGCGCGGAGCGCCGGGCCACGCGCCACGTCCCCGCAGGGCGCCGCGCCACGAGCCCCGGCCCCGGCCCGCCCCCGGGACGCAGGACGCAGGCCCGGCACGCGCCGCACCACAGCCCACAGCCGTACGACCTTCTTTGGAGACCACAGCCATGCCCGAGTCCACCACGATCCGCTGGGAACAGGACGACACCGGCGTCGTCACCCTCGTCCTCGACGACCCCAACCAGTCCGCCAACACCATGAACGAGGCGTTCACCGTCTCGCTCAGCGCCATGGCCGACAGGGTCGAAGCCGAACGCGACAGCATCCGCGGCATCATCTTCACCTCCGCCAAGAAGACCTTCTTCGCGGGCGGCGACCTCCACGACCTCATCGCCGCGCGCCCCGAGAACTCCGAGCAGGTCTTCGAGGCGGGCATGCGCATCAAGCGCGACCTGCGCCGCATCGAGACGCTCGGCAAGCCCGTCGTCGCCGCCATCAACGGCGCGGCCCTCGGCGGCGGCCTGGAGATCGCCCTCGCCTGCCACCACCGCGTCGCGCTCGACGCCAAGGGCACGAAGATCGGCCTCCCCGAGTCCACCCTCGGACTGCTCCCCGCGGGCGGCGGCGTCACCCGCACGGTGCGGCTCCTCGGCATCGCGGACGCGCTGCTGAAGGTGCTGCTGGAGGGCAAGCAGTACTTCCCCGCGAAGGCAAAGGAGATCGGCCTCGTCCACGAGGTCGTGGAGACCCGCGAGGAGCTGCTGGCAGCGGCCCTCGCCTTCATCGACGCCAACCCCGAGTCGCAGCAGCCCTGGGACGTCAAGGGCTACCGCATGCCAGGCGGCGCCCCCTCGAACCCCAAGTTCGCCGCGAACCTCCCCGCCTTCGCGCCGAACCTGAAGAAGCAGACCGGCGGCGCCCCGTACCCGGCCCAGCGCAACATCCTCGCCGCGGCCGTCGAGGGCGCCCAGGTGGACTTCGAGACCGCGCAGGTCATCGAGGCCCGCTACTTCGTGGAGCTGGTCACGGGCCAGATCTCCAAGAACATGATCCAGGCGTTCTTCTTCGACCTCCAGGCGGTCAACGCGGGCCGCAGCCGCCCCAAGGGCATCGGGGAGAGCAAGGTCTCCAAGGTCGGCGTCCTCGGCGCCGGAATGATGGGCGCGGGCATCGCCTACTCCTGCGCCAAGGCCGGGATCGACGTGGTCCTCAAGGACGTCTCCCAGGAGGCGGCCGACAAAGGCAAGCGCTACTCCGAGGGCCTGCTCGACAAGGCGCTCGCCCGCGGCCGTACGACCCAGGAGAAGCGGGACGCGCTGCTCGCCCGCATCACCCCGACCGCCGAGCCGCGGGACCTCGCGGGCTGCGACGTGGTGATCGAGGCCGTCTTCGAGGACCCCTCGCTCAAGCACAAGGTCTTCCAGGAGATCGAGGACATCGTCCAGCCCGAGGCTTCCCCTGGGTCCGAGGGGCCCGCGAGGTACCCCCTCCTCTGCTCCAACACCTCCACCCTCCCCATCACCGCGCTCGCCGAAGGGGTGAAGCGCCGAAGCGACTTCATCGGGCTGCACTTCTTCTCGCCCGTGGACAAGATGCCGCTGGTGGAGATCATCCGGGGCGAGGAGACCGGCGACGAGGCACTGGCCCGCGCCTTCGACCTCGTGCGGCAGATCAAGAAGACGCCGATCGTCGTCAACGACTCGCGCGGCTTCTTCACCTCGCGCGTCATCGGCCACTTCATCAACGAGGGCGTCGCGCTCGTCGGCGAGGGCGTGGAGCCCGCCACCGTCGAACAGGCGGCGGCCCAGGCGGGCTACCCGGCCAAGGTCCTCTCCCTCATGGACGAGCTGACCCTCACCCTGCCCCGCAAGATCCGCGACGAGACGCGGCGGGCGATGGAGGCCGAGGGCGTCGAGTGGCCCGCGCACCCCGCAGACGGAGTCGTGGACCGCATGATCGACGAGTTCGGGCGGCCAGGGCGCAGCGGCGGAGCGGGCTTCTACGAGTACGGCGAGGACGGCAAGCGCGCCGGGCTGTGGCCCGGCCTGCGCGAGCACTTCACCAGGACCGGCGCCGACGCGCCCGACATCCCCTTCGTGGACATGCGGGAGCGGATGCTCTTCTCCGAGGCGCTGGACACCGTCCGCCTCTTCGAGGAGGGCGTCCTCACCTCCGTCGCCGACGCCAACATCGGCTCCATCATGGGCATCGGCTTCCCCGCCTGGACGGGCGGCGTGATCCAGTACATCAACGGCTACGAGAACCCGGAGGGTGGCGAGGGCGGCCTCAAGGGCTTCGTGGCCCGTGCCCGTCAGCTCCAGGAGCGCTACGGGGACCGGTTCGCGGTCCCCGCGCTGCTGGCGGACAAGGCAGAGAAGGGCGAGGTCTTCAGCGACGGCTGACGGGCGACGGCTGAAGGACCGACGGCCGGTGGCCGACGCCGGCCCTTCAGCCCGGGATGCGGGGCGCCTTCTCCCCGGGGAAGTCGCCCCGCAGCTCCTCGTTCAGCGACCGCTGGAACGCCGTCACCAGCGCCTGGAGCACCATCGGCTGCATATGGGCCGAGAGCGCCTTCATCCGCTCGACGCGTTCCGGGTCCTCCTCCCGCTCCCGGTACGGGCGCCACACCTCCTCCTTGAAGAGGCGGCTCAGTTCCCGCGCGGCCGAGCGGGTGTGCTCCAGCATCACGTTCCGCGCCGCGAGGATCGCCTCCTGGGAGATGGGCACGTCGAGCAGGCGTGCCCCCAGGTGCACCAGGCCGGGATCGACGCGGAAGACCTCCGGGTCGTCCGTGCCCTCCAGCACGCTCATCGCCTCAAGGCGCTTGATGTCGTCGTCCGTCAGCTCCCGCCCGACGCGCTGCTCCAGTTGTTCGCGCGTCGACTCGTCGACGGTGTCGGGCATCCATGAGGCGACCATGGCCCGGTGTATCGCAAGGTCGTGGGGGCTCATGTCGTCCGGGAGGCGCTGGATGTAGCGCTCGATCGCGGAGAGCGTCAGGCCCTGGTTCTGCAACTCCTCGATGAGCGCGAGCCGGGAGAGGTGGTCGGGCCCGTAACGTCCCACCCTGCGCGGGCCGATGGTGGGCGGCGGGAGCAGGCCGCGGGTGCTGTAGAAGCGGATCGTGCGGACGGTGACACCTGCGCGGGCCGCGAGCTGGTCGACGGTGAGCTGGTCCGTGCCGGCCTGCGGGCCAGCGGAGGCGCCGTCCGGCCCCGGTCCCGCTCCCTTGTCGGTGCCCGTGTCCGTGCCCGAAGCCTCGGCTGCGGCGTCCCCTGGCTGCTGCTCCATCGGCTGCGACCTCTCTCGCTGCTGCCGCGCGCGGCGGCTCACGTACACCAATCGTGTTCAACAGTATTGCTGTCTCACCAGTCTTGTACTGCAATACCCCGTGGGGAAGCCCTTGATCCCCGGCCTTCCCGCCGAGCGCACCACTGAGCGCGCCATCGAGCGCGTCACCGCGCACGCCACCAGCGCACCACCGAGCGGAACCAGTCCACGGCACCATTCCGAATCCCTGCCCGGAGGCCGTCATGACCGCGAACCTGCGACTGCCCGGGGACGACCCGGCGAACCTCACCATCCCCGCACTCCTGCTGCGCAACGCCGAGGACCACGGCGACCTCCCGGCCCTCTCCTGGCGCGCACCCGCCACCGCCACCGCCACGGCCACCGCCACGGCCACCGCCACCGCAAGCAGCACAGGCACCGCCCCCGAAGAGGACACCGGCTGGGCGACCCTGACCTGGGCCGAGGTGCGCCACCGCGTCGCCGAACTCGCCGCGGGCTTCACCGCACTCGGCGTCACCGGCGGCGAACACGTCCTGATGATGATGGGCAACAGGCCCGAGCACTGGCTGTGCGACCTCGCGCTCACCCACCTCGGCGCCGTCCCCGTAACCGTCTACAGCACCGCGGCCCCCGAACAGATCGCCCACATCGTGCGCCACAGCAGGGCCCGTCTCGCCATCGTCGAGGGAGCGGCGGAGACGGCCCGCTGGGAGCCGCTGCTGGCGGACGCCGGGCCGCTGGAGCGCCTCGTCGTGGTGGAGGAAGGCGCGGCCGGGCCGCACACCCCGTACGCCGGTGTGCCGCGCCCCTACGAGCGCGAGGGCTTCGAGAAGACCTGGCGCGGCATACGGGCCACCGACCCGGTCACCGTCGTCTACACCTCCGGGACGACGGGCGACCCGAAGGGCGTCGTCGTCAGCCACCGCAACGTCATCCTCAACGGCGTCGCGCTGGACCGCGTCGTCGAGCTGCCCGAGCACGTCGAGCACATCTGCTATCTGCCCTTCGCGCACATCGCCGAGCGGATGCTCGGCATCTACCTGGCCGTCTTCCGCGCCGCGCACGTCTACATGTGCGCCGACCCGGCGCAGGTCGCGGCGACGGCGCGGGAACTGCACCCGGCGCAGTTCTTCGGGGTGCCGAGGGTGTGGGAGAAGCTGGCCGCTTCCGTACGGGCCGGGCTCGCGCTGCTGCCCGAGGAGCAGCGGGCCGCGGTCGAGCGCGCGGGGGACGTGGCACGCGAGTACGTGGACCACCGCGAGCGCGGTGAGGAGCCGCCCGCCGAGCTCGTCGCCTCGTACGAGCGGGCCAGGAGCGAGGTGCTGGAGCCGCTGCTGTCCATGGCCGGGTTCGAGAGGCTGGTGTGGACGTCGAGCGCGTCGGCGCCCATGCCGCTGGACGTGGTGCGGTTCTGGGCGGGCTTCGGCATCGTGATCATGGACGCCTGGGGGCTGACGGAGACCGTCGGCGTGAGCACGATCAACACCCCGGACGCCTTCCGGCTGGGCTCCGTCGGCCGCCCGATCGACGGCTTGGAGGTGCGGACGGCCGAGGACGGCGAGATCGAGGTGCGGGGCAGGACAATTTTTGACGGCTATTTGCGGGCCGACGGCACCGTCGAACGGGCCACGGACGACGAGGGCTGGTTCGCGACGGGCGACATCGGCCGCGTCGACGAGGACGGCTACCTCTGGCTGACCGACCGCAAGAAGGAGATGATCGTGACCTCGACGGGCAAGAACGTCTCGCCCGCGCTCGTCGAGAACACCCTCAAGGAGCACCCGCTCATCGGGCAGGCCCTCGTGCACGGCGACGGGCACTCCTACCTCGTCGCGCTGCTCGTGCTCGACGCCGAGATGGCGCCGGTCTGGGCGAAGGGCCAGGGCATCGACGCCGAGCCCGCCGCGCTCGCCTCCCACCCCGCCGTACGGGCCGAGGTCGAGCGCGCCGTGGCGGCGGCGAACGCGCGGCTCAACCGCACCGAGCAGGTCAAGCGCTACCGCCTCCTCTCCGAGGAGTGGGGCCCGGCCACCGGCGAGCTGACCCCCTCGCTGAAGCTGCGGCGCCGGGTGATCAGGGACAAGTACGCGCCGGTCATCGAGGAGCTGTACGGGGAGCGGGGCTGAGCGGGAGCGATACCCGGCCCCGGCTCCCGGCCCCGGCTCCGGGCGCCGGACCGGAGCCGGGCGCCGGGCCTGGGGGCACGGGCATGTCCGCGATGTGAGATGTTCCCGGTGTGATGTACACCACCGCGTAGTTGGTCAAGGCAAGGAAAGGTAACGCCCTGGCCTTGATCTGTGGAACCCGCGGTGACGGGCCGAGCCATGGCCCGACCAGAGTGAGTTGAACAAGCTGTGAGCAATCAGACCGTCGAGGACGCCATCCCCCCACAGCCCGGCGCGCAGGGGGCGTCCTCCACGACGCAGGGTCCTCGGGACGCCGGTGACGCCGGCTACAGCAAGGACCTCAAGCCACGCCACATCAACATGATCGCCATCGGCGGCGCGATAGGCACCGGCCTCTTCCTGGGCGCGGGCGGCCGTCTCGCCTCGGCGGGACCGGCCCTCGCCCTCGCCTACGCCGTCTGCGGACTCTTCGCCTTCTTCGTCGTCAAAGCCCTCGGCGAGCTGGTGCTGCACCGCCCCTCGTCCGGCTCGTTCGTCTCCTACTCGCGCGAGTTCCTCGGCGAGAAGGGCGCCTACGTGGCCGGGTGGATGTACTTCCTGAACTGGTCCACCACCGGCATAGCCGACATCACGGCCATCGCGCTCTATACGCATTATTGGAGCCTCTTCACTGACATCCCCCAGTGGGTGCTGGCGCTGATCGCGCTCGCCGTGGTCCTCGCCATCAACATGATCTCGGTGAAGATCTTCGGCGAGCTGGAGTTCTGGTTCGCGATCGTCAAGGTGGCCGCGCTGGTCGTCTTCATGGTCATCGGCATCGTCCTGCTCACCACCCAGCACCCCGTGGGCGGCAGCACACCGGGCCTGCACATGATCACCGACCACGGCGGGATCTTCCCGCAGGGGATCATGCCGGTCGTCATCGTGATGCAGGGCGTCGTCTTCGCGTACTCCTGCGTCGAGCTGGTCGGCGTGACCGCCGGTGAGACGGCCGAGCCCGAGAAGGTCGTCCCGAAGGCCGTGAACGCGATCATGTGGCGGGTCGGCTTCTTCTACGTCGGCTCGGTCGTGCTGCTCGCGCTGCTGCTGCCGTGGGGCGAGTACACGGAGGGGCAGAGCCCCTTCGTGACCGTGCTCTCCAAGGTCGGCGTCCCGGCGGCGGGCGATGTGATGAACCTCGTCGTGCTCACCGCCGCCATGTCGAGCCTCAACTCCGGCCTCTACTCGACGGGCCGCATCCTGCGCTCCATGGCGATGGCGGGCTCGGCGCCGAAGTTCACCGCGCGCATGAACAAGAGCCAGGTCCCGTACGGCGGCATCCTGCTGACCTCCGCCGTCTGTGTGCTGGGCGTGGCTCTCAACTACGTCGTGCCGGGCAAGGCCTTCGAGATCGTGCTGAACATCGCCTCGCTCGGCATCGTCAGCACCTGGTGCATCATCATGCTCTGCCACCTCGTCTTCGTGCGGCGTGCCAAGGCGGGGCTGGTCGAGCGGCCCCACTTCCAGCTGCCGTGGTCCCCGGTGACCGAGATCGTGACGATCGCGTTCCTCCTCGGCGTCATCGTCCTGATGTGGGAGGACCCCGACGTCGGCCGCAAGACGGTCATGCTCGTGCCGCTCATCGCCGCCGCGCTGGTGGCGGGCTGGTTCGCGGTGCGGGGGCGCGTGCGCTCCCTCGCCGCCGAGCGGGAGAAGGAATCCGCCGGACAGCTCTGACGGCCCCGGCCCCGGCCGCCGGGCCCCGCGCGTGAGGTGCGGGGCCCGGCACGGTCACGAACTGGTGAGGACGACGAGCTGCTGCGTCGCCCGGGTCATCGCGACATAGCGGTCGACGGCCCCCTCGACGCCCTCCCCGAACGTCTCCGGGTCCACGAGGACGACCAGATCGAATTCGAGCCCCTTCGACAGCTCGGGCGTCAGCGACCGCACACGCGAGTACGCCCCGAACGCGCTCCCGACCCCGCCCACACCCTCGGAGCCGATGACGCAGGCGACCCCGTCGGCGTGCGCGGCGAGCCAGTCGTCGAGCACCGTGTCCAGCTCCGCGACGGAGCCGTGGACGACGGGGAGGCCGCCCTTGCGGATGGACGTCGGCACGTTGGCGTCCGGGAGCACGGCGCGGATGGCGGGCTCGGCCTCCGCCATGACCTCCTCCGGCGTGCGGTAGTTGACGCGCAGCGAGGACACGCTGATCCGCTCCAGCCCGGCCCGCTCCAGCCGCTCCTGCCACGCCTCCGCGAACCCGTGCCTGGCCTGGGCGCGATCACCGACGACGGTGAAGCTCCGCGACGGGCAGCGCGCCAGCAGCATCTGCCACTCGGCGTCCGTCAGTTCCTGTGCCTCGTCCACGATGACGTGCGCGAACGGGCCCGCGAGAAGGTCCGGTTCGGCGGTCGGCAGCGCGCTCTCGTCGATCAGGGTGTCCTGGAGATCCTGGCCGCGCAGCATCCCCACCGCGCCCTGGGCCTCGTCGATGTCGCTGTCCTCCAGGATGCGGTCGATGACGTGGGACCTGCGCGCCCGCTCGGCGGCGACGGACGCCTCGTGCCGCCGCCTGCGCGCCGACGCCTCCGGGTCGCCGAGCCGCTGCCGTGCCGCGTCCAGGAGCGGCAGGTCGGACACCGTCCAGGCGTGCGCGTCCGTGCGTTGCAGCGCGCGCACCTCGTCGGGGCTCAGCCAGGGCGCGCACTTGCGCAGATAGGCGGGCACCGTCCACAGGTCGCCGACGAGGTCGGTCGCTTCGAGCATCGGCCACGCGCGGTTGAGGGTCCTGATCAGGTCGCGGTCCTGGAGCAGTGACCTGCGCAGCAGCTCGGGCGAGACGCCCCCGCCCCTGCCCCCACCCCCGTCGCCTTCGCCTTCGCCGTCGCCGTCGTCCGCCCAGTCCTCCCCGTCGTCCTCTTCGTCCACGCCGTGCTTGTCGACCAGGATCGTGAGCAGTTCTTCCCGTATCTGGTCCCGCGCCTCGTTGTGCGGAGTGCCCGGTTCCACCGCGCCGAACGCCGTCGCCCAGTCGTCGGCGCTCAGCCAGACGTCGGCCCAGTGGCTGGAGACCGTCATGCCCTCGGCGGGCGGCTCCTCGTAGAGGGCGACGGCCGGTTCGACGGCCCGTACCAGGTCGGCCGACGACTTCAGCCTGGCCACTTCCGGATCGCTCTCGACGGTGGCGGTGGCCCCCTCGGTGACGAGGTCGCGCAGGAGGCACGTCTGCACGCCCTCCTCGCCGAGGCTGGGCAGCACGTCGGCGACGTAGGCCAGGTAGGGCCTGCTCGGGCCGACGAACAGCACGCCGCCCCGACGGTGCCCGAGGCGCGGGTCGGAGTAGAGGAGGTGCGCGGCGCGGTGCAGCGCTACGACGGTCTTGCCCGTGCCAGGACCGCCGTCGACGACGAGGGTTCCGCGCGAGCCCGCCCGGATGATGGCGTCCTGGTCGGCCTGGATGGTGGAGAGCACGTCGCGCATCCGCTCCGACCTGTTGCCGCCCAGGCTGGCGATGAACGCGGACTGGTCGTCCAGCGCGGCGTGGCCTTCGAGCCCGTCGGCGGTGAACACCTCGTCCCAGTAGTCGCTGACCCGGCCCCCTGCCCAGCGGTATCTGCGGCGGCTCACCAGGCCCATGGGCGCGGCGTGGGTCGCCGCGAAGAACGGCTCGGCGGCGGGGGAGCGCCAGTCGAGCAGCAGCCTGCGGCCCGTGCTGTCGGTGAGGCCGAGGCGCCCGATGTAGACGGGCTCGGCACCGTCCGCACCGCTCTCGGGGACGATGCGCCCCAGGCACAGGTCGAGGCCGAAGCGGCGCAGGGTACGCAGCCGCCCTGTGAGCCGGTGGATCTCCGAGTCCCGGTCCATCGCCATCCGGCCGATGCCGCCGGGCGCCTTGCGAGTGGCTTCGAGGCGCTCTGACAGTTCGGCGATGGTCTGCTCAAGGCTCTCCGCGATGGCGGCGAAGTGCCGTTCGTCGGCGTCGATCAGCGCCGGGTCGGCCTTGGGGGAGAGGTGGTCGGGAAGGTCGAACGCGCTGGTGGTCAAGGAGGTCATCGCGGCAGCTCCACCCTGGGGTCGTCACACGACTCGTGAACAGACAACAACACACGCACTTCGTGAAACTCCCATTTCCGCAGGTTCTGGCGTCGAGCCGCGATTCTGCACCAGAGGCGGGGCCTTGCCGCAAGCCCCCCGGTGAGCTATAAGTTGAAAGTGGCAAGGAGTGGGATGTCCTCCTGTCCTCCCCGCCGTCCGCTCGCACGGACAGCCCTCACACACCTCCGCACACACTTCTGCACACGCTTCTGCCCCCTGTTTCGGACGCTCTCACGCGCGCGTCCGAAACAGGGGGCAGAAGGCGGGAAGCCCCGGTCAGCCGGTCTCAGCGTGCGGCGGTGCCCAGGACCACCGGCAGCTCGTACAGCTCGTTCTGCGTCACCGCTGGCTTGTTGCGCAGCTCCGACGCGGGAACCCCCAGTGACAGCTCGGGAAAGCGCGCGAAGAGCGCGGGCAGCGCGACCCGCGCCTCCAGCCGCGAGAGCGGCGCGCCGGGGCACACGTGCGGGCCGTGCCCGAAGGAGAGGTGCCGGTTGGGGGAGCGCGTGACGCGGAACTCGTCGGCCGTCGGCCCGTGCTGTGCCCCGTCCCGCCCGATGGCCCCGTAGGCGACGATCAGGGCCTCGCCCTTCCCGATGACGGTGCCGCCCACCTCGACGTCCTCGGTGGCGAAGCGGATCAGCACGTGTGTCGTCGGCGCGTTCCAGCGCAGCGTCTCCTCGATGACGCCGTCCCAGTCGGCCTCGCCCGAGCTGACGAGGGCGAGCTGGTCGGGGTGGGTCAGCAGCGCGACGACGGCGTTCACGATGAGGCTGATCGTCGTCTCGTGACCGGCGGCGATCATGACCTGGAGGGTGCCGAGGACCTCCTCGTCGGTCAGGCTGTCCCCGTCCTCGCCCGCGGCGAGCAGCGCGCTGGTGAGGTCGTCGCCCGGTGAGCGCTTCTTCTGCTCCAGCACACCGCCGAAGAAGGCGGCCAGCTCACCGATGATCTCCTGGACGCGTTCCGGGGGTGTGACGCTGCTGAAGAACCCGTCGTAGAGGGAGCGCAGCCGGGGGTGGTCGACAGCGTCGATGCCCATCAGCTCGCTGACGACGTTCATGGGGAGCCGGTACGCGAAGTGCGACTTGAGGTCGATCCGCCCGCCCGTCGCCGCCGCGTTCCGCTCCAGCGCGTCCAGCAGCTCGTGGGTGATCGCCTCGATGCGGGGCCGCATGGCCTCGACGCGCCGGGGCGTGAGCGCCTGCGCCGACAGGGCGCGGAGCCTGCGGTGCTCGGCGCCGTCGAAGGTGAGCATGCTCGGGCCCGGATCGGCGAGCCCGATCAGCGGCCAGGTCTTCGGTATCTCGCCCCGCCGCCAGGCCGCCCAGTGGCCGATGTCCTTGACCAGGCGCGGGTCCATCAGCAGTTCCCGCGCCTCGGCGTGCCGGGTCACCGCCCACACGGGCACCCCGCCCGGCAGCTCCACCGCGGCGACGGGCCCCGCCTCGCGCAGCCTGGCGCCCTCCCCGGCCAGATCGCGTACGAGGGGGTCGAGCACCACCCGCGCTTCCCCCGGTCTGTCGCCGCCTGTCTCTCCGGTCACGGGGCAGGACGTCATCCGGCGTCTCCTACGGCGATGGTGGGCGTGAAGTGGACGGGCAGCGACTCAAGGCCGCGCAGCCACGGCGAGGGCCGCCACACCAGAGCCTGCCGGGACACGGCGAGGTCGGCGTCCGGCAGCCGGTCGAGCAGCACCTCGATGCCCGTACGGGCGATGGCCTCGGCGATGTCCTGCGCCGGGTAGGGGCAGCGGTGGTCGCCGTGGCCGAAGGAGAGGAACGCGTTGTTGCCGCCGGTGAACGAGTGCTGGTCGGGGCGCACCTGTGGGTCGGCGTTGGCCGCGGCGAGGCTGAGGATGAGCAGATCGCCGCCCCGGACGCGCTTGCCGCCGAGCTGGGTGTCACGGGCGGCCCAGCGGCCCGCGACGTTCTGGGTCGGCGTCTCCTCCCACAGCACCTCGTTCATGGCCTCGCCGACGCTGTGCCTGCCCCCGGAGAGCGAGGCGGAGAAGCGGTCGTCGGTGAACGTCAGCCGCAGGGAGTTGCCGATCCAGTCGGCGGTGGGCTGGTGGCCCGCGACGATGTTGACCATCATGTCCTCGACGATCTCCTCGAAGGAGAACTCGTCGGCGTACGCGTGGTGCAGCATCCGCGTCGCGACGTCGGCGCCAGGAGCCGCGCGCCGGGAGGCCAGCAGGCCCCGCATCGCGGCCTGGATCCGGTCCCGCCCCTCAAGGGCGCCCTCCGAGCCGTCGACCAGCGCGTTGATGCTGGGCACCAGCGAGGCGCCCTCCTCGTCGCCGAAGCCGTACAGCCTGGCGAGCACCAGCGCGGGCAGCACCTTCGCGTACTCGGCGACGAGGTCTCCGTCGCCCCGTCCGCAGAAGCCGTCGATCAGCCGGTCGGCGAACCGCTCGGCGTGGTGGCGCAGTTCGAAGGGGTCGACGGCGGCCAGCGCGTCGCTGACCAGCGAGGAGCGGCGCTGGTGGCGCGCGCCCGTCTCGTAGAGGATCGAGGGCTGCCTGCCCACCATGGGCAGCAGCGGCCAGTCCGCCGGTATGCGGTCCCACTGGTTCCAGATGCCCGAGTCGCGGGTGAACAGCGCGGGGTTGCTGGTGATCTGGTGCAGCTCGCGGTAGCCGAGCACCAGCCAGGCGGGGACGTCGCCGAGCAGGGTCACGGGGGCGAGGGGGCCGTGCTCCTGGCGCATCTCGCGGTAGAGCTGGGCCCGGTCGTCGTTGATGAACCGCGTGCCGAACATCGGTACCGCGCCGGTGCCCTCATGGGCCGGGCAGCCCGGCGGCGGCGCGACGGTCTCGGCCGCCGGTTCTTCGGGGGTGGTGCGGGCGTGCGGGGTGGTCACGGTGTGGTCTCCCGGGCGGAGGACAGGGCGTAGAGGTGGTCGACGAGGGCGATCAGCACGTCCCGGCTGGACTCGCGCGAGCGGGCGTCGCACTCGACGAGCGGCACGTCCTCGGGCAGGTCCAGCGCCTCGCGCACCTGCTGCGGGGTGTGCCGGGGGCCGCCGAAGTCGTTGCTGGCGACGATGAACGGGGTGCCGTGCGCTTCCAGCCGGTCGATGGCGTACCAGGAGTCCGAGAGCCGTCGGGTGTCCACGAGGACGACGGCGCCGAGCGTGCCCAGGAACAGCCGGTCCCACAGGAACCAGAAGCGCTCCTGGCCCGGCGCGCCGAACAGGTACAGCACTGTCCGCTCGTCGAGGCCGATGCGGCCGAAGTCGAAGGCGATGGTGGTGGTCGTCTTGCCCTCGACGTCGGTGAGGTCGTCGACGCCCTCACCGGCGCGCGTCATCGTCTCCTCGGTGTTCAGCGGACGGATGTCGCTGACGGAGCGGACCATCGTCGTCTTGCCGACCCCGAAGCCGCCGACGATGACGATCTTGAGCCCGTTGTCGACGGTCTCGCTCAGGGGCGGGCGGCTCGCGGGCTGGTGGGCCGCGGTGGGGCCGGTCGAGGCGGGGCCGGTCGCGGTGAGGTCAGAGGTTGCGGAGTCCAACGAGCACCTGCTTCAGGATTTCGGGATCGGGCAGTTGATCCGCTGAGGCGGTCGTACGGGGGTGGCGGGCGGTGATCCGGCCCGCCGCGAGCAGGTCGCCCAGCAGGATGCGGACGATGCTCACGGGCAGGCCGAGATCGGAGGCGACCTCCACGACCGCCGTCGGGTACCGGCAGATCCGGAGGATCGCGACGTGTTCCGACTGCATTCCGGGCACCGGGTCGCACTCGCTGACCACGAGCGTGACCAGGTCGAACGTCTCCGTGTCCGAGCGGCTGCGGCCGCCGGTCACGGTGTAGAGACGGTCCGGATCGTCGTCCCGGCCCGGCCGTGTCATGTGGTCCCGCTGCCTTCGCCGAGGTTGCGGGGCGGCGTGCTGAGGTACTCGCTGAGCTGCTCGATCAGCTCGTTCATGTTGTGCCCGACGAGGCCGACGTCGGAGTCCTCGTCGGCGACGACGGCCAGATGGGCGCCGTCGCCCGCCTCGACGACGAACAGGATGCCGCCGTAGAACTCGGCCATGGCCTGGCGCACGCCGCCGGTGCCGTCGCCGAACTCGATGGACGCGCCGTGGGACAGGCTCTGGATGCCCGCGGAGATCGCGGCGAGCTGGTCGGCCTGGTCGACGGAGAGTTCGGGGGTGCGGCACAGCTTGAGGCCGTCACGGGAGAGCACCAGGGCGTGCCGGGCGCCCGGCGTGCGGCTCAGCAGACTCTCCAGCAGCCAGTCGAGCTTGCTTTCGGTGGTCATTCGGTGTCGTCCTCCGGGCGGGAAGAGGAAGGAGAGAGGGACGGGGTAGCGGAAGCGGAAGCCTGGGGCGGAGCGGTGCCTTCGCCGATGCGGGTGCGGGGGTCTGCGCCGGTGTCTTCGCCGGTACCGGCGTCCTCGGACGGGCCGCCTTCCGCTGACGGCTGGCCGCCCTGGACGGCGCGCCGGAAGGCGCCGAACCGGGAGCCGGAGCGCTCGGGAGAGCGGGCGCCCTCCGCGTCCTTGGCGGCACGGGGCGGCGGTGTCTGCGCGCGCTTGGAGGCGGCGGCCAGGGTCTGCCCGCGCCGCCGCTTCGGCAGCCCGCTCTCGCCGGTTTCCGGAGCCGGAGCGTGCTCGGGCGAGGGCTCGCGCGTGACGCCGGACTCCGCCGGCGCTGACGCGTCGGACACGTCAGATGTGACGGACGCCTTGGACGCGTCGCCACGCGCGGACGTCCGCCGCGTCTCGGGCGGCAGTGCCTCCAGCCGCGGCCGTCGCTCGGGCTCGCGGACGCCGTCCGCCCCCTCGGCGCGTGACTGCCGCGGCACGGCGGGCCGTTCCTCGCGCTTGGTCTGGGTGATCAGTTCCTGCGGAATCATCATCAGCACGCCCGTGCCGCCGTGCGCGGAGGGCCGGAACGAGACCGTGAGCCCGTGCTTGCGGGCGAGGCGTCCGACGACGGGGAGGCCGAGGCGGGTGCCGGAGAGCGTGGTCAGATCGAGTGACTCGGCGGACACGGCCTGCTCGGCGCGGCGCAGCGCGACGTCGCCCATGACCAGGCCGCCGTCCTCGACGGTGATGACGACACCGGCCGAGACCTCCTCGACGTACACATGCACCTCGGAGGTGGGCGGGGAGAAGTTGGCCGCGTTGTCCATCAGTTCGGCCAGCGCGTGCATGACGCCCTCGGCCGCGTGGCCCGCGACGGCGACGGTGCTCGTGGAGTGCAGGCGCACCCGCTGATAGCCCGCGATGCGGCCGAGCGCGCCGCGCAGGATGCTCTCCATCACGATGGGCTTCGCCCAGCGGCGGCCCGAACGGGCGCCGGTCAGCACGGCGATGGAGTCCGCGAGCCGTCCGGCCTGCGCCGTGCGGTGGTCGAGGTGGAGCAGGTCGCCGAGCACGTCCTCGTCGCTGTGGCGGTGCTCCATCTCGCGCAGGTCGGCGGCCATGCTGGTGGCCAGCGCCTGCACCCGGCCCGCCGCGTTGGCACACGCGGACATCGCGGCGGCGCGCCTGCCCTCACCGCGGTGCACCTCGGTGGCCACCGTGGTCAGGACCCGCCGCTGGGGCTCGTCCTCGGTCGGGGGCGCGGCGGCGAGCGCGGTCTCGGCTGAGGCGCCCTCGCGCAGGCGCTGCACCAGCGCGGGCACGGTGACGTCGGCGAACCGCGCGGACGAGGCCCGCAGCGCCTCGATCGACGCGTCCCTGAGGGCGATGGTGTGCCGCAGCCCGCGCGCGACGAGGACGGCGTGCGCCGCGACCGCCACGGCCGCGCACAGCAGTACGGCGGCGGCACCGGCGCTCCATGCGACGACGGCGCGCTGGGCGAGGGGTGTGGCGTAGACCGCGATCAGCCACGCGGGCGCGGCGACCACGACGGCGACGAGCAGGGCGAGCGCGGTCCCGGTCCCCGGCCGCTGCGACCTCCGGCCGCCTGGACCGGGAGGCGGAGGCTGGGGCGGGGCTATCTCGGGGGTCATCAATCAGGGTCCTCGTGGACAGATCAGGTCCGGACAGGGGACAGGGGGACGATGGCGTTTCGGGCCGAGCGACGCCGGAACAATATATTCGAGTTGGCGATCTTATGTGCGAGTGCGGGTGCGGGATCGGGCCCGGAGGCACACAGGGCCGCCCGTCGAGGGCGGCCCTGGTGCGGTTCCGATGCGGTTCTGGCGCGGTTCTGATGCACCGTCAGCTCGCGGCCGGGCCCGTCGAAGGGCCCGTCAACGGGGCCTGATCAGCGGATTTCCGGCGCGGGACAAGCCTGTGGAGGGAGGCGGCTGGACGCCGCGCGTGAACGGCGCCGCCGCCCCCGGGGCGTCACAGCCCGTACGTCTTGCCGATGATGTCCCGCTGTATCTCGCTCGTGCCCCCGTACACGGTGGAGACCACCGCGGTACGCAGATACCGCTCCATGTCGTATTCCGTCGCGTATCCGTAGCCGCCCATCATCTGCATGCCCTCCAGGGCCGCCTGCTTGGCCAGCTCGGTCGTCTTGAGCTTGGCCATGGACGCCTCGCGGGGGAAGAGCCGCTCGGGCTCGGCGTCGCAGGCCGCCGCGGTGTCGAACACCAGCAGCCGCGCGCACTCCAGCTCCGTGGCGAGGTCGGCGAGCCGGTGCCGCAGCGCCTGGAACGAACCGACCGGTCGGCCGAACTGCTCGCGGGTGCGGACGTAGGCGACGGTGTCCTCGAAGATGCGCCGGGTCAGCCCGAGCATGTTCGCCGCGAGGAAGAGCCGTTCCGCGTTCAGCCCGGCCATGAGCTGGCTCCAGCCCTCCCCGACCTCCCCGACCACGGCGTCGGCGGGCAGCTTCACATCGGTGAGGTAGACGTCGTTGACCTCGCGCCCTCCCATGGTCTCGATGCCCCGGATCTCCACGCCCGGGGTGTCGGCGGGCAGATGGAACATCGTCAGGCCCTCGTGCTTGGAGCCCGTGGAGCTGGTGCGCGCGACGAGCAGGATGTGGCTGGCCAGATGGGCGTTGGAGATCCACGTCTTGTGCCCGTCGACCGTCCAGCCGCCGTCCTCGCCGCGCACGGCGGCGCAGCGCAGCGCGGCCACGTCCGAGCCCGCCTCCGGCTCCGACATGGCGATCGAGAGCACCTGCCCCGAGACGGCGCCGCCGACCGCGGTCTTGCGCTGCGCCTCGCTGCCGAAGCGCTCGTACGCCTTGGCCGTGATGACGGAGGTGACGAAGCCGCCAGCGGGGATCTGGCCGAGGCTGCACTCCTCCAGGAAGAGGCACGCCTCCGTCATGCCGCCGCCTCCGCCCCCGTACTCCTCGGGGAGGCAGACGCCGAGCCAGCCCAGCGCGGCGAGCTTGGCGTACAGCTCGGGACTGTGCGGGCCCGCGCCGCCGGATGTGAGGTCCTGGCGGCGCTCACGCGTGCCGCACTCGCGGCGCGCGAACTCCCGCACGGCCGTGGCGAATTCCTGCTGTTCGGGCGTCGGGGTGAACGGCACGGTGCCTCCTGTGCAGCGGCTTGAAACAATGAGATGGAGATAGTGTCTATGTAGCAGAGTGCGTGTGGTTCAGTTGGGTGAAAGCACGGGGAGGGGCCGATGGCCGTACAGGACAGGGAAGCCGGGGGAGCCGGGGAGGGTGAGGGCTCGCTGCTCGCCCGCGTGCTGGCGACGGCACCGGAGGAGGACGCGCTGCGCGAGAAGATCCTCGACGCGGCACGCGAGCAGTTCATGACCTTCGGCCTGCGCCGCTCGACCGTCGACGACGTCGCCAAGCGGGCGCGCGTCTCCCGGGTGACCGTGTACCGGCGCATCGGCAACAAGGACCAGTTGGTGCAGGAGTGCCTGCTGAGGGAGTACCGCAGGTTCGTCGCCGAGGTGGACGCCGTCGCGGCCGAACTGCCCACGGTGGAGCAGCGCATGGAGGAGGGCTTCGTCGTCCTGCTGCGGCACATCCGCGACCACCCCCTGGTCGGCGGCCTGCTGAAGCTGGAGCCGGAGCTGATCCTGCCGTATCTGACGGTGGACTCGGGGCCCGCGCTCGTCGCGATGCGCGAGTATCTGGCCACCCGGCTCCGGCGCGTGCAGCGCTGCGAGGGCAGGCCCGAGGGCGATCCCACGCCGGTCGCCGAGCTGATGGTGCGGATCACGGTCTCCTTCCTGCTGAACCCTGAGAGCTGTTTCCAGCTCGACGACGACGACCAGGCCCGCGACTTCGTGCGCCGCTACCTGATCCCTCTGCTGGACCGGTGAGCGCCGACCGGTGAGCGCCGACCGGTGAGCGCGGCGCCGCCCGCCGAGGGCGACGGTCAGCGCCGCGCGTGCAGCCTGCGCGCCAGCTCCACGGCACGCGCGGCCTTCTCCCCCGGGGTCGCGTACGACGTCAGATCGACGTAAGGGCGCATCCGCCGCACCGTCACCGAACGCGGCGTCGCGAAGGAGCGCAGTCCCTCGTCGCCGTGCACGCGCCCGTACCCCGACTCGCCCGAGCCGCCGAACGGCAGCGAGGGCACCGCGGCGAAGCCCAGCACCGTGCCCACCGAGACCGCGCCAGCGCGCAGCCGCTCGGCCACCGCGAGACCCTCACGCCGTGACCCTGTGAAGACGGCGGCGCCCAGCGCGTACGGCGAGTCGTTGGCGCGCTCGACGGCCTCGTCCAGGTCCCGCACGGAGTTGACGGCGACGACGGGCCCGAACGTCTCCTCGCGCATCGCGGGCGAGTCCTCGGGCACGTCGACGAGGACGAGGGGGTGGACGAAGGGCGGCCTGACCGACTCGGGCCCGCCCAGCGGCGCCCGCGCCCCGGCGCCCAGCGCCTCCTTGAGGTGGTACTCGACTGTGCCGGTCTGGGAGGGCAGCGTCAGCGGGCCGTAGTCGTCGGGCTCGCCGTCACGCGCCGCGCCGGGGCCGCCCGTGCGCAGCTCGCGGGCCCGGTTGACGATCCGCTCGCACAGCTCCTTGTGCACCCGCTCGACGGCGTAGACCCGCTCCACCCCGGCGCAGGTCTGGCCCGCGTTGGACATCGCGCCCCACACGATCGCGTCGGCCGCCTCGTCCAGATCGGCGTCGGCGCCGACGAGCACCGCGTCCTTGCCGCCGCCCTCGGCCAGCAGCGGCGTCAGTGTCCGCGCGCACACGGCGGCGACCTTGCGGGCCGTGGCCGCAGAGCCCGTGAAGGCGACCTTGTCCACACCGGAGGCGGCCAGCGCCTCCCCCGTCTTTCCCATGCCGGTGACGGTGCGCAGGAGCCCCGCGTGCTCCGGCACCGTCTCCTCCCACATCCGGGCCAGCAGCACGCCCGTGCCCGGGGTGAGTTCGGAGGGCTTGAAGACCACGCCGTTACCGGCGGCGAGCGCGTGTCCGATGGAGCCCATGGGGGTGTAGACGGGGTAGTTCCAGGGGCCGATCACACCGATGACGCCGAGCGGACGGTAGGCGAGGAGGGAGCGCTGGTGGACGGACAGGGCGCCGGAGGCGACGCGACGGCGGCCGAGGACGCGCCGTGCGTTGCGCGCGGCCCAGTCCAGGTGGACCACGGCGAGCAGCACCTCGGCCCGCGCGTCGTGCATGGGCTTCCCGGTCTCCGCTGCGACGGTGTCGGCCAGTTCGTGCGCGCGGGAGGCGAGGGCGCGCTTGAAGGTGAGCAGCGCCGCGCGGCGCCCCTTCCACCCGGCTCCGGCCCAGTCCCGGGCGGCCGAGCGTGCGCGGTCGACGGCCGCGCGCACCTCCTCGGGGCCGTGCACCGGGTGATCGGCGACGCGCTCGCCTGTGGCGGGGGAGAGGGAGGTGAAACTCTCTGCGCTCTTCATGGGGGGTCCTCACGGTGTGTGGGAGAGCTGGTGGGCCGGGGAGCGGGCGGGCGGGCCCGGTGGGGGCCGGTGCCGTTACCGGCGCTGGTCCTGGTCCTGGTGCTGGTGCCGGTGCCGGTGCCGGGCAGCGGTTCGAGGGGGCGGCTCTGGGCCCAGGCGGGGCCGAGATCGTCGAGCGTGTAGCCGAACGGGTACGAGCGCGGGGCGAACCGGGCAGGCCGCCACCGCGGTCGCGCGGGCCCCAGCCGCAGGAGCGCGGACCGCGCCCGTACCGCCGAAGCGGCCAGCGAGCGCAGCCACGCGGGCTGTACCGGGAAACCGAGCGCGCGCAGCAGGGGTTCGTCCAGCAGTGCCAGCGTGGCGCGGCCGACGAGCGTGCGCAACGGTGCGGGGTACCAGCCCGCCATCACGCGGAACGTGGCGTTGGCGACCCGGTGGTTGGCCGGGTCGTAGGCGAACATCTCCGCCTCGTACGAGTCCAGCAGCTCCTCGAAGCCCTCCATGGTCCGCGGCGCGCCCTCGATGCCCATCGCCTCGGCCATCCGGTGCCCGACGAGGGCGAGCGCGGCCAGCTCGTTCGCGCACAGTGGCCGCCAGCCGAACCGCTCCAGCCAGCGCTTGGGCCCGACGACCGTCGTGGCGAGGACGTAGCGGAAGTCCTGCTGCGGTATGCGGTACTTGCCGTGGATGCGGTTGAGGTGGCGGGCCGCGGCCTGTCCTCGTGCGGAGCCGAAACCGTCGACGGCCATCTCGTACGCGAACAGCACGGTGTCGTCGTAGCGCTTCTGGCCCGCCTTCTCGAACTCCTGGGTGCGGTCCAGCAGCCGGGAGATCCGGGGGACGCCGAAGTCGCGGAGGAAGGCGACGCTGACCCCCTGCTGGTAGTCCCAGGGGAACTCGTAGCGGGTCAGCAGCCGGAAGATCTCCTCGTAGTCGCGCGCGGGGTCCATGCGCTGGATCGCGCGCAGACGGCTGTAGCGGCCCATGGGGCGGCTCCTCTGTGCTGACGGTGCCCGGATGAGTCAAAGTTACAAAGACTATTGACTTGTTTCATCGTCCCCGTCAACACTGCTGACGGAGATTCAAATGACCCGCCGACGTCGGTGCACCCGAACGCCGCTGGAGGCATCATGAAGAACGTGAGTGCACGGAACGACAGCCTCCGCGAAGCGGGCGAAGGTGGCGGCGAGGGTGAGGGCGGCGGCGAGGACAGCCCCGGCAGCCCCAGCAGCGCCGGCCGTCGCGCGGACCCGCCACCGCCACCCCCTGACGGCCTGCTCTGGGAGGTGGCCGGAGAGGCACGCGCCCTGCTGATGCTGCCCGCCGCGCTGACCATGCAGGTCGCCCACCCGGCCGTGAGCGCGGGCGTCGACGACCACTCCGTCTTCCGCACCGACCCCTGGGGCCGCGGCGAGCGCTCGCTGACCTCCCTGCTGACGTGGGTCTACGGAGGAGAACAGGCGGCGGCGGAGGGCAGGCGGCTGCAGCAGCTCCACAAGACCATCCAGGGCACGGACGCGCACGGCCGCAAGTACCACGCCCTGAGCCCGCCCTACTACGCCTGGGTCCACGCCACCGGCTTCCCCGTCTACCGGCACGCCCAGCGCTACCTCGGCCGCCGCCCCTACACCGGGGCCGAGGAGCGGCAGCTCTACGCGGAGTGGCTCCAGGTCGGGCGGATCCTCGGGCTCCACGACCGCGACATGCCGCAGACGGTCGAGGAGTTCTGGCCCTACTACCGGCGGATGCTCGACGAGGAGCTGGAGGCGACGCCCGTCGTGCGCGAGCTGGTCACCACCTCGCGCCACCTTCCGCCGCCCGACCGGGGACCGCGCCCGCTACGGCTGGTGCTCGGGCTGCTGTGGCCGCTGCTGCTGCCGCCCTTCGCGCGCTTCCGCCGCTTCGTGACCATCGGCCTGATGCCCCCGGACGCGCGCGAGGCGATCGGCCTCCCCTGGACGGCCAGCCAGGAGCGCGCCCTGAAGCGGTTCGGGCGGGTACTGGCCGTGGTGCTTCCGCTGCTGCCGGAGCGGCTGCGGTACGTGCCGATGGCGTACCGGGCGCGGGCGGCGCACCGTGCCGGGGCCTGACGGCGCGGGCCTGTCGGTGACGCCGGGTCCGACGGGGACGGCGGGCCCGGAGGAACCGGGGCCGGAGGGAGCTTTCTCCCTCCGGCCCGTGCCTCAGCGGGCGTGCGCCCCGTCAGCGGGTGTGCGCGTGATCAGTGGGCGTGATCAGTGCTCGTGCACGTGGTTCGTCTCCTGGATCTTCTTCCAGGACTTCGGGCGCTCGGGGGTGTCCGAGGCGCTCAGCGCGGGTGCTCCGGGCTTCGAGGGCTCGTAGAGCCAGGTGTCGAAGAGCCCGGACAGCGGCTCGCCCGAGACCTTCTCCGCGTAGGTGACGAAGTCGCGGACCTTCGCGTTCCCGTCCGCGTGCTGCTGCGGCCAGCCCTTGAGGATCGCGAAGAAGTCCTCGTCACCGATCTCGTTGCGCAGCGCCTGGAGCGCCATCGCGCCACGGTCGTAGACGGCGGCGTGGAACTGGTTCTCGGGGCCCGGGTCGCCCGGCTTCACCGTCCAGAACGGGTCGTCGGCCGGGTGCGAGGCGTACGCGTAGTCGGACAGCTCCTGCGCCGTGCCCTCGCCCTGGTCCTCGGACCAGAGCCACTGGCTGTAGCGCGCGAAGCCCTCGTTGATCCAGATGTCCTTCCACTGGCGCACCGAGACGCTGTCCCCGTACCACTGGTGCGCCAGCTCGTGCACGACGACCGACACGTTGGAGCCGTTCGCCCAGCCGCGCTTGCCGTAGAAGGGGCGGGTCTGCGTCTCCAGCGCGTAGCCCGCGTCGACGTTCGGCGCGTAGCCGCCGACGGAGTTGAAGGGGTACGGGCCGAAGTAGCCCTCCAGCCACTCGGTCACCTCCGCGCTGCGCTCGATGCTGGCGCGGGCCGCGCCCTCGTCGGCGCCGAGGTCCTTGCTGTAGGCGTTGATGACGGGGAGGCCGCTGGAGGTGGTGTCCTTGACGACGTCGAACTTGCCGACGGCGAGCGTGGCCAGATATGTGGCCTGCGGCTTGTCGGAGCGCCACGCGAACCGCGTCCAGCCCGCGCTGGAGCGCTGCGACTGGAGGGTGCCGTTGCTGAGGGCCGTGGTGCCGTCGGGCACCGCCACGCTGACGTCGTACGTCGCCTTGTCCGTCGGGTGGTCGTTGCTGGGGAACCACCACCAGGCGGCCTCGGGCTCGTTCGCCGCGACGCCGCCGTCCGGGGTGCGGTGCCAGGAGGTGAAGCCGTCCACCTCGACGTCCGAGGGGACGCCGGAGTAGCGCACGACGACGGTGGCGCGCTGCCCCTTGGCCAGCGGCGTCGCGGGCGTCACCTCCAGCTCGTGCGCGCCCGAGGTGGCGAAGGACGCCTTCTTGCCGTTGACGCGTATCTCGCTGACGTCGAGGGCGAAGTCGAGGTTGAAGCGGGACAGGTCCTGGGTGGCGGTGGCCAGGAGGGTGGCCGTGCCGCCCAGTTCGTCGGTCTTCGGCTGGTACTTCAGCCGCAGGTCGTAGTGGGAGACGTCGTAGCCGCCGTTCCCGTAGTCCGGGTAGTAGGGGTCGCCCACACCCGGCGCTCCCGGCGCGGGCTCGGCGGCCGATGCCGGGATCGCCAGCGTGAGGGCGGCCAGCACCGCTGCCGGGACGATGAGTCTGTGACGCACGGGGTCCTCCAACTCCATTGCGCTCTCGCGGGATCGCGAGGCCGTGACAGGTGTCATCCGGCCTGAAGGGTATGTACTCCCGCGCCCTGCGGTACGTCCACAGTGCCTCGCTTCATGTGATCGCCATGGGCCGTATACAGGCCACGGAGACGGGTCACGGACAAGGGTCACGGACACCGGCCACCACCGGGTTCGGGACGGTTCGGTTGACCATCGATTTAACTGCAACTAGCATTGTTGCAGTTAACTGGTGGCGACGGCGGGAGCGGGAAATGGCGGGGCTCAGCAGCAGGAGCGCGGTCGCGATTCACGCGCTCGCGATGCTGGCGCACCGGCGCGGGGGCTCGTTGACCTCCGCGGAGATCGCGGACAGTCTCGAAAGCAACCCGGTCCTGGTGCGGCGCATCCTCGGCCGCTTGCGAGACGCTGACCTGGTGTGGTCGGCCGAGGGTCGGGGAGGTGGCTGGTCCCTTGCCCGCGCCCCGCGGGACATCACGCTCTACGACGCGTACGCCGCCGTCGAGGGGGCACAGATCTTCTCGCGGCACACCCATCCGCCCAGCGGGGCGTGCGAGGTCGGGCGCACCATCGGCGACGTGCTCGACGCCGAGTTCCAGAGCGCGGAACGAGCCCTGGAGGAGCGGCTCGGCGGGACGACGATCGCCGGCCTGCTGGGGCGGATACTCGCCTCCGGCGCCGGACAGCGGGACCACTGATCAAGCGCACATGCACACCTTGTGTCATGACGCACGACTTAACTGTAACTGGCTCAGTTGCAGTTTGGAACGTACCAGGAGTGAGAGCGGTGCCCCAGGAACCCGAAGCACTCGCGAGCACCGTAGCCCGCGGCCCTGCGACCTACGACCTCGTGATCCGTCGCGCACATGTCTTCGACGGCCGTCAGGCGCTCGACGGTCTGTACGACATCGCCGTCGACGGTTCGGAGGTCGCTGCCGTCTCGGCCGAGCCGCTCAGGGGCGGACAGGAGGTGGACGCGGCCGGAGGATGGGTCATGCCGGGCCTGATCGACACCCATGTCCACTTCTACGACGTGCGAGCGGTCTCCGGTCCGGATGCGATGCGGGATTTCGAGGAGAACGAGCTTCCCGGAAGGCTCGGGCTGTTCCTCGACCACGGGATCACCACCATCAAGTCGGTGGGCGATCCGACGGACGGAATCCTGGACACGCGGGCCGGAATCGCCGCGGGCACGCTGCGGGGCCCGCGCCTGCTGGCGACCGGTTGCGGTATCACCGGACGCGACGGACACCCCGCCGCCACCGTCTTCAGCGGCAACCCCTGGGCGCGCGAGCGCTTCACGGGAGAGGTCGAGAGCGTGCGGCAGATCCGCGACCTGGTGCACCATCTCGCCGACCGCGGGGTGGACGCGATCAAACTCCTGTCGGAAGGCGCGTGCGCACACTCCGGCGGGCCGAAGTACCTCTGGCGGAACCCCGCCTTTCCGGATGGTGTCGCGTTGGAACGGCTTCCCCTCGATCTCCTTCGGGCGGGTATCGAGACCGGGCACGAGCGGGGCCTTCGGGTCACCGTCCACACCACCCAGCAGGCCGCGGCACGCGAGGCGATCGAGGCCGGGGCTGACGGCCTGGAGCACGGTGTCACCGTCGAGCCACTCAGCGACCACTCGCTCATCGACCTGATGCTCGAACACGACATCACCTACACGCCCACGCTCTGGATCGACGACGCCCACCCTGACGCCCGTGGCAATCTGCGCAAGGTCGCTGAGGCAGGCGTGCACATCGCGCTGGGCAGCGACACCTTCAGCGGCCGGGGCCTGTTCGGGGCCAACACCCTGGAAGAGGCCGAACTCATGGTGGCGGCCGGGATGACACCCACCCAGGTGCTGGCCGCGGGCACCAGTGGCGCGTCGCGGCAGTGTGTACGCGCCGACCTCGGCACGGTGGCCCCCGGCAAGCGCGCCGACCTGCTCGTGCTGAACGCCGATCCCACCGCGGACATCGGCAACCTTCGCGACCTCGGCATGGTGATCCTGAACGGCCGACCGGTCGTCGACGAGCGGTTGAGCCCGACCCCCTGAGGCCCCCGGCCCCCTGAGACGCCCGCCCTCTCAGTCCGCGTTGTGTGACATCTGTTCACGAGTGGTGAATGCCCATAATCTGATGGGGCATCACGTTCTGGGGGGTCTCGTGAACGTTCTCCGTGCGCTCGTCGTCTGCTTGGTGATCGCGTGTGCTGCCGCGGTTTCACCCGCCGTGCCCACGTCGTCCGCCGCGCCGGTGCCGCCGTCGGCCGCCGCCGGGAAGCCGGGCTGGTCGGCGCTGCCCGTACCCCCGGCGGCCTTCTCGCCCGTGACCGTGTCCGACCTCGCCGCGCGCGGCCCGCGCGAGGCGTGGGCGACGGGATACGAGCACGCCCCCGACGGAGTGCGGCCGATGCTGTACCGGTGGGACGGCACGGCCTGGAGCCGGGACACCACCTTCCCCGGCGCGAGCGGGTCGGGGTGGCTCGGCAAGGTGCAGTTCGTCGGCGACGAGGTGTGGGTCTTCCACAGCGGCGCGGAGGGAGGGGAGATCCTGCGCCGCTCCGCTGGAGGAGAGTGGAGTGTTCTCACGCTGCCGCAGGCCCTGTGGATCTACCAGGACTTCGCCGCGACAGCGGGCGGCGCCTGGGTGGTCGGTCAGGACGACAACGGGCTGAAGGTGCTGCACTACGACGGTTCCGGTTGGAGCACCCAATCCGTCCCGGACGAAGTGGCGTACGTGGCCGGGGTCACCGCGCGAACCGCCGACGACGCCTGGGCGTGGGCGGACACCAGCACCGGAACCACCGTCCTGCGCTGGGACGGCACGGAGTGGCGGGACGCGCGGGTGCCGCTGCCGTCGAACAGCAACGTGCACACGATCCTGCTCGAACCCTCGGGACGGGCCACGATCACCGGCACCCAGTACAGCGACGGTGTGCCCCGCGCCTACCTGATGACCTGGAACGGGCACACCTGGCACACCACCCACCCGCCGCTGGGCGACACCTACACCGAGTCCCTGGAGCGCGGCCCGGACGGCGCGCTGTGGGTGCCGGTGCGCAGCGACCGCGCGTTCCAGTCGAAGTACGCGCGGATACAGGGCTCCCGCACCACCTTCTCCTACGGCCCGGAGCGCGAGGACGCCATCGACGTCAAACCCCTCGCGCTGGCGAGGACCGGGTCCGCACTGCTGTCCTTCGGCACCGTCGAGATCTACGGCTCGAAACCCGTCCTGATGAGCGAGCGGCTGGGAGGCTGACCATGGCACGCAGACTTCTCCTCGCGGCCCTCGCCGCCGCCATGGCGGTCATCACCGTCATGACCCCGGCCGCGGCGGAAACCCTCTCCTGGCAACACGTTCCGGTCCCGGAACAGGTGCGCCCGCAGGCCGGGCTGAACGAGGCGGTGGCGGTCGGCCCCGACCGGGCCTGGGCGGTGGGCGCCGACGCCGTCGGCCGCACGGCGCCGGGCTACCCGCTGATGCTGCGCTGGGATGGCACCGCGTGGCAGCGCCAGAGCCTGCCCGGTGTCGGCTGGCAGGGCGAACTGCTGTCCGTCGCCGCGACGTCGCCGACCAGCGCCTGGGCGGTCGGCCGCGACTCGGCGGGCGGCGCCCGACTGCTCCGCTTCGACGGCGGCAAATGGTCCGAGCGCAGGGCGCCGCGCGGTCTCGTGCTGAACAAGGTCGTCGCGGGCGCCGGTGAGACCTGGCTGATCGGTTCGCGGGACTACGCGCAGGTACTGCTGCGCTGGGACGGCCGCGACTGGCAGGACCTGCCGGTGCCGTCAGGAGCCGTGTACGGGCTGGACATCAAGGCGGCCGACGACGTCTGGGCAGCGGGCGAGACCGGCTCGGGTGCGGCCGTGTCGCACTGGAACGGGCAGGAGTGGCAGCAGACGATCGTGAACGGGTTCCCGCGCTCGGCCGTCGGCAGTGTGCTGGCGGTCTCGCCGACGGAGGTGTGGGCGGGCGGCACAGCCGGGTTCGTCGGCGGCCCGGTGGGCAAGCCGATACCGCCCCTGCTGGTCCGCTGGGACGGGGAGAAGTGGAGCCAGGTGACCATGCCCACCGACTTCGGCGGGATCACCTCGCTGACGCCCACCTCGTCCGGCGAACTGGGCTGGGTCGCGGTGACCCGCTCGCAGAAGTGGGGCCCGCCCGGCAGCTATCCGCCGTGGGTCCCAGGGCCCGACTTCCTCGCCTGGAACGGGCAGTCGTTCAGTGAGTACGACGAGCCGACGGTGGCCGGGGAGGGCGACTCCTCGCTGCTGCGGCTGGCGCCGGTACCGGGCACGTCGACGGTGTGGTCGGTGGGCCGCGCCGCCGGGCCCGAGGGCACCTTCGCCCCACGCATCCTGCGGTTCGGCTGAGACGGCGAACAGGGCGGGGCCGGTCGACCGGCCCCGCCCCGCCCCGCCATGCCCCGCCCCGCCATGCCCCGCCCCGCCCTGCCCCGCCAACTCACGCCGCCCGTGCGGAAGATCGAACGCCCCCTTCTGCGCGACCGCGCACGACGCTAGCGTCCCGTGCATGGTGATACCCGCGCGTTTCAAGCGCCCCAGGCGCTCCAGGCGGAGAACGCTCGCCCTCACATCGGCCGCCCTCCTCGTGCCCCTCCTCGGCGCAGGCCCCTCGGCCCAGGCCGCGGCACAAGAACCCCAGCCCCGCACCGGGTTCGAGCGCACGAACGGGAAGGAGTGGACCAGCCAGCCCGACGAGACCCGCTTCCTCGACGCCGTGGACGCGGCCAGCGACCGCGTCGTCGTCGACGAGATCGGCAGCACCGCGCAGGGCCGCCCGCTGCGCCTCGTCCGGATCGGCGCCGACAGGCCCGCCGACGAGGACACCGTGCGACGCGGCAACTCCGTGCTGCTGGTGTGCTCCCAGCACGGCGACGAGCCCTCCGGGCGCGAGGCGTGTCTGTCCACGGTGCGCGACCTCGCCTTCGCCAAGGACGCCAGAACCCGGCGCTTCCTGGAGCGCACCCACGTCCTCGTCGTGCCCACGGCCAACCCCGACGGCCGCGCCGCCGACACCCGGGGCAACTCCGACGGTGTGGACATCAACCGCGACCACATCACCCTCGCGACGGCCGAGGCCCGCGCCCTGGCGGCCGTCTCCCGCGACTACCGCCCCGACGTCATGTACGACCTGCACGAGTACGGGGCCACCGTGCCGTACTACGTCAAGGACCTGCTCTCCCTGTGGCCGCGCAACCTCAACACCTCGGACGCGGTGCACAAGGAGTCCGAGACACTCTCCGAGTCGTATGTGCGCCCCTCCGCCGAGAAGGCCGGGTACAGCAGCGGCATCTACGGCATCTGGACCGACCCGGAGACGGGCGAGCCGGTCAAGCAGGTCGCCGGTGACGGACAGGAGCGGATCTTCCGGAACACAGCCGGGGCCAAGCACTCCATAGGCCAGCTCGTCGAGACGAGGGTCGATCCGCTGACGGACGAGGAGAAGGCCGACCCGGCGCTCAACAACCGTCGGCGCGTAGGTTCCCAACTCGCGGCCCTCGACGGCGCGTTCGCGTTCGCGCGCGAGCGCAGGGCGCGCGTCGAGGCCGCCACCACGGCCGCGCGGCTGACGGGGTGGGCCGATCGCGGACCCGTCTACCTCGGCGGCGCGGACAACGACCCCGCCGAGCCCGGCGAGATCATCCAGGACCCGCCCTGCGGCTACCGGCTGAGCGCCGCGCAGTGGAAGGACGTGCGCGACGAACTCGCCCTGCACGGCGTGCGCGCGCGGGAGAGCGGCGAGGGCGGCGACGGTGGCGCCTTCGTGCCCCTGCGGCAGTCGCAACGGGCCCTGGTTCCGCTGCTGTTGGACGAGCGCGCCGCGTACGAGCTGACCTCGGCCGAACCGGTCGCCACCTGCCGCTGACGGTACGTCACACACCGCACGTCGCATGTCATGTGCCGGTGCCCCCGGTTGACGCGTCACCCGGGGGCACCCCGGTCTCACACGGCAACGTCACACGGCGTCGGCCACCAGCCGCGCGGCGTCCACGGCGCACCCCCAGGAGACCGTGACCCCGGCCCCGCCGTGCCCGTAGTTGTGCACGCACAGCGCGCCCCCCGGCAGACGCTCCGCCTCCAGCCGCACACGCGGCCTGTACGGGCGCAGCCCCACCCGGTGCTCCAGTACCCGCGCGTGCGCCAGTGCCGGGCGGACGCGGGCGCAGCGCCGGATGATCGCCTCGGCCGTCGCGGGGTCGGGCACCGTTTCGCCCGAGCCGTCCTGGGCCGTGCCGCCCAGGACGGCGCCGAAGGGCTGGGGAAGGATGTAGGTGGTGTGTACGGGATCGCTCACCGGGTCCGCGTACCACTCCTCGACGCCCGGGTTCTCCACGACGACGATCTGGCCGCGCACGGGGCGCATCAGCGGGTCGGGCACCAGCTCGCGGGCGCCGAGCCCCGTGCAGTTGACCACCACGCCCGCCCCGTCACCCGCCCCACCGGCCGTGGCGCCGGCCGCCTCGTCGAGCGAGGTCGCCGTGCGCCGCTCGTACCGGCCGCCCGCGCGCTCCAGCCGTCCGCGCAGATACGGGAGATAGGCGCGCATGTCGATCAGCGGGGCCAGCGTCCTGGGCCCCACGAGCGCGGCCCACTCCGGCGGCACGTCCCCGTCGTCCCGCATGAAGCCGGGCACCAGCCGTACGCCCGTCAGGTCCGGCTGTTCGGCCAGCCAGGCGAAGTTGCGGAACGCGCGCACCGACCAGTCGAGCGCCTGCCGCTCCGGCTCGATGCGGTACGGCCAGCACAGCCCGCCCGCCACCGACGAGGTGGTCTCCGGCTCCGGATCGCGGCCCCACACCCGCACGGGCATGCCGCGCTCGGCCAGCAGCACCGCCGTCGTCAGCCCGATGACCCCGCCGCCCAGCACGATCACGTCATCCATGGACGCGACGGTACCCGCTGCCTGCCGGAAGGCGCCGCTGCCCGAAAGGGCGGTGCCCGCTGCCCGAAGGTGCGGCGTCCACTGCCCGGAAGGGGAACCTCCGGCCGACGGCGGGGGAAGGCCCGACGGGCGGAGGGAACACGTCCGTACGGGCCCGGGTGCCGCCTCTTTCCGGAATGGGCGCGGCCGGGGGCGCGGCCCCCGGGACGTGGCGATACTCGGGCCATGCATGCCGAGTACGCGAGCTTCGCACTGGCTCCGGCGACGCGCACCGGGGGAGTCCTGCCCGGCGGCGCCTACCAGGCACACCGTGACTTCCTCGACTTCGTCGTGGACGGCAGGCCGCTGCTGTCGCGGCTCGACGACGTGGACGCCGTCTCACCGCTCGCCGCCGACCTGGGCCCGACCGTCTTCACGGCCCACGTCCGGAGCCTGCTGCTGGAGTCCGAGGCGCCGCTGGACGGCGGGCGCCATGTCCTCTACGGCTGCCCCGAGTGCGAGGACCTGGGCTGCGGCGCCGTCACGGCGGTGATCGAGCGCGAGGGCGACGGGGAGGACGGGGGAGAGGACGCGGCCGTCGTCTGGCGGGACTTCGCCTGGCAGACGGACGTCAAGGTTGACCTGGAGCGCGACGGCTACCCCGGCATCGGCCCGTTCCGCTTCCGTGCGCGGGAGTACCGCGCTGAGCTGGAGCGGCTGCTCGCCGAGGGCGGCGCCGAGGCACCCCCGCGCCGCGTCCTGCTGGTCGGTGCGCGGGCCCCCGTGCTCACGCGGCTCGCCAAGGCGCTGCGGCAGACGGGCATCGGGGCCGAGATCTCCCGTGAAGCTGCGGGCGCCTCGCCCGAGGAACTGCGCGGCTACGCGGCCGTCGCGTTCGACCGCGCCGTGGGAGCGGAGGAACGGCGCGCCGTACGCGCCGCCTTCGCCGCTGCGGGCTCGGACGCAGTCTTCCTGGAGGGGCCGGCGCCCGTCGTCCCCGTGCTCGTCGCACAGACGGAACAGGCACTGGACAGGGCGGCGCGCGGTCGGCGGCAGCTCGTCGCGCTGGAGGCGTCCGGCACGACGGTCACCGTCGGGACGGCGGTCCCCTGCCGGGTCCGGCTGACCGCCTACCGGCTCGACCGCCTCCACCGCACCCGTACCCGCACCCGCGAGCTGCTGGACACCACCCTGGAGGCCGGGACCCACAGCCTGGAGCTGGACGCGCGCACGGCACGCGGCGAGTCGTTCGTCGTCGCGCGCACGACGAGCAATGTGCTGGTCGTGCCGGTGACGCGCTCGCGCCCCGGGGCGTGAGACGGCCCCGGACGGGCTCCCTGCCGGGATCTTAAGCTGGCGGTGTGAACAGGACCGATCGCCTCTACGCGCTCGTCGAAGAGCTGCGGGCCGTGGCACCGCGCCCGCGCAGCGCGCGCCGGCTGGCCGACCACTTCGAGGTCAGCGTGCGCACGATCGAGCGCGACATCGCCGCGTTGCAGCAGTCGGGCGTGCCGATCTGGGCCGAACCCGGGCGCACGGGCGGCTACTGCCTCGACAGGTCCCGCACCCTGCCGCCAGTGAACCTCACCCCCGACGAGGCCGTCGCGATGGCCCTGGCACTGCGCCGGATGGAGGGGACGCCGTTCCGGGCGACGGCGGGCTCGGCGCTGCGGAAGCTGGTCGCGGCGATGGGGCGCGACGACGCCGACGCCGCGCACGAGCGTGCCGGGCGCATCCACCTGCTGGGCCCGCTGGACCCCTCGGACCCGCCAGGACCGCCCCGCCGCTCGGGCCCGTCCCACTCGCCAGGACCGTCCCACCCGTCGGGCCCGCCCGGCCCGGTGCCGCGTGCCGTGGCCGACGCGCTGTCCACCGGGCGCGTCCTGCGCCTCGCCTACGGCGACCGCGAGGGCGACACGACGACGCGGGACGTCGAGCCGCTCGGCTACGTCGGCTCCCCGTACCACTGGTACCTCGTGGGCTGGTGCCGCCTGCGCGACGCCGTCCGCGTCTTCCGCACCGACCGGATCGTCTCCGTCACCGTCACCGCCGAGGTGCCCGCGCCGAGGGAGTTGCGGCGCGAGGACCTCGACATCCCGTACGGGGAGGTCCGGCAGCTCACCCTGGGCTGACCCATGGGCGGGCGGCTGGCCGGTCCCGCGTCAGTCGCGCGCGGCGGGCGGAGCGGGCGGGGTGAACACGGAGAAGTGGTTGCCGGCCGGGTCCAGCACATGCGCGAACGTCACCCCGACCGGATTGACCTTCGGCTCGCGCTGCACCGATCCCCCGGCCGCCTCCACCCGGCGGCACGTGGCCGCCACGTCCTCGACGAGCACGCTGAAGACCGCGTAGCCCGGCATCTTGCCCGCCGTGTCGAACAGCCCGCCGCGCAGCCCGTCCCCGTCACCCGTGGTGACGACCTGGTACGCGGCGTCCGTGCTCTTGGTGTCGTCGTGCGCGACGGTCCACCCGAACACGTCACCGTAGAACCGCTCGGCGCCCGCCGGGTCGTCGGTACCGACCTCGAACCAGGCGACCTCGTTGATTCCAGGCATGTCGCTCCATCCCTCATGTGCGCCGGGTCCCTCCCGGCCCGTCCTACGTTCCTCGGCGACGGCGACAGCCCCCTGTCGGTGTTTACGGCCGGTCACGGGTGCGGCGCGTCACACCTCCTCCAGCTCCTCCGGATCCAGCGCGGTCAGTTCGCCGTCGAGCCGGAGCCAGCGCGTGATGCCGATCTCGCGCAGGAACGGCACATCGTGGCTGGCCACGACCAGCGCGCCCTCGTACGCCGCCAGCGCCTCGCCGAGCTGCCGCACGCTCGCCATGTCCAGGTTGTTCGTCGGCTCGTCCAGCATCAGCAACTGCGGCGCGGGCTCGGCCAGCATGAGCGCCGCCAGCGTCGCCCGGAAGCGCTCGCCGCCCGAGAGGGTGCCCACGGGCTGGTCGGCCCGCGCGCCCTTGAAGAGGAAGCGCGCCAACTGCGCCCTGATCCTGTTGTGCGTGGCCAGCGGCGCGAACCGTGCCACGTTCCGTACCACCGACAGGTCCTCGTCCAGCACGTCGAGCCGCTGCGGCAGATAGCGCAGCGGCACATGGGCCACCGCCTCGCCGCTCACCGGCGCGAGCTGCCCCGCGACGGTGCGCAGGAGTGTGGACTTGCCCGCGCCGTTCGGGCCTGTCAGCGCGATGCGCTCGGGCCCGTGCACATCCAGGTGCGCACGGGCGCCGCAGCGCAGCTCCGCCTCGCGCAGCGTGAGCACCTGCCGTCCCTTCGGCACGGCGGTGAAGGGGAGATCGACGCGGATCTCGTCGTCGTCCCTGACGTGTCCGACGGCCTCGTCGAGCCGCTCCCTCGCCTCCTCCAGCTTCTGTTCGTGCATGATGCGGTGCTTGCCAGCCGAGACCTGCGCCTCGCGCTTGCGCAGCCCCATGACGATCTTGGGCTCGCGCTTGCTGGCCTGCATCTTGTTGCCGTAGCGCACGCGCTTGGCCAGCTTGCTCCGCGCCTCGGCCAGTTCGCGCTTCTGCCGCTTCATGTCCGACTCCGCGACGCGCACCATGCGCTCGGCGGCCTCCTGCTCGGTGGCGACGGCCTCCTCGTACGCGTCGAAGCCGCCCCCGTACCCGTGGATGCCGTCGGCGCGCAGATCGGCGATCTGGTCCACGCGGCGCAGGAGTTCCCTGTCGTGGCTGACCACGATCAGCACCCCGTGCCATCCGGCCACGGCGTCGTAGAGCCGGTGCCGGGCACGCAGGTCGAGGTTGTTCGTCGGCTCGTCCAGCAGCAGCACGTCGGGGCGCCGCAGCAGCAGCGCCGCCAGCCGCAGCAGGACGCACTCGCCGCCCGAGACGTCCCCGATGGTGCGGTCCAGGCCGATGTGGCCGAGGCCGAGCTGACCGAGCGTGGCGAGGGCGCGCTCCTCCACGTCCCAGTCCTCGCCGACGGCCGCGAAGTGCTCCTCGGCCGCGTCGCCCGCCTCGATGGCGTGCAGCGCGGCCCGCGTACGCGCGATGCCGAGCGCTTCGTCGACGCGCAGCGCGGTGTCCAGGGCGAGGTTCTGCGGCAGATAGCCGATCTCGCCCTCGACGCGCACCGTGCCCCCGGCGGGTGACAGCTCCCCGGCGACGAGCTTGAGCAGGGTGGACTTGCCGGTGCCGTTGAGCCCGATCAGCCCGGTGCGGCCCGGCCCGGCCGTCCAGTCGAGCGCTTCGAACACGGTGGTGCCGTCGGGCCAGGCGAAGGAGAGGCCGGTGCAGACGACGGACGCGGTGGTGTGGGTTGACATAGGTGGTGCCTCCAGAGGCGTGGCACGTGGACATGTGGCCACGTGCCACGCGGGCGCGTAGGGATGACGGGCAGCGCGTGGAGACACCGGACCCCGCGGACGGCGGGGTGGAGGAGCGGGGAGACGGAGAGGGGAAACGGCTCGCGGCTCGCATCCGAGGTCACACTCGTGGGCACACACGACGGGGCGCACGGTGTCTCAGGACCTCAGACGAGCAACGGCCTCTCCTATCGACGGCAACAGGGCCAGTGCTGGAAGGTACGCCGCGGGGTTGGCGCGTGCAAGTCTTTTTCCGCGCGCCGGGGTGTGCTGTCCTGCGGGACATGGTTCCCGCCGCCGCAGCCCCCAGCCCGTTCCCCACCGTCCCCCTCCGCCCCGTCGAGGTGCCCGCCGACGAGGCCGAGGAGCGCTGCCGGGCCTTCCACCAGGTGATGTCCCAGCGCCGCACCGTGCGCGACTTCGACCCCGCGCCCCTCCCCGAAGGTGTCGTCGAGTGGGCCGTGCGCACCGCCGCGACGGCGCCCAGCGGCGCCAACGTGCAGCCCTGGCGCTTCGTCGTCCTCACCGACCCCGACCGCAAGAGGCGGCTGCGCGAGGCGGCCGAGGCCGAGGAGCGGGAGTTCTACGGGCGCCGTGCCTCCGAGGAGTGGCTGACGGCGCTGGCCCCCCTCGGCACCGACGCGCACAAGCCCTTCCTGGAGACCGCGCCCGCCGTCATCGTCGTCTTCGAGGTGCACAAGGGCCCGAACTCGCCGCGCCCGTACTACACGAAGGAGTCGGTCGGCATCGCCGTCGGCCTTCTCGTCGCGGCCCTCCACCAGGCGGGCCTGGCCACCCTCACCCACACCCCCAGCCCCATGCGCTTCCTCAACGAGATCTGCGAACGCCCCGCCGAGGAGCGCGCTGCCTACGTCGTGCCCGTCGGCTACCCGGCTCCCGGCGCGCGCGTGCCCGACATCCACCGCAAGCCACTGGACGAGGTGATGGTGCGGCTGTGACGGGTCCCCGCCGGGCCTCCGGCAGGCGCCCGGCGGCGGAAAATCCGCGCGACCGCCCCGCTCGGCCGCGGCTACGATCAGGTCACTGTGTCTGCCACTCTTCTCGCCAAAGACCTCGCCGCAGGTCACGGCCCGCGCTCCCTGTTCACCGGCCTCGGCCTCGTCGTCGCGCCGGGGGACGTGATCGGGCTCGTCGGTGCCAACGGCGCTGGAAAGTCCACCCTGCTGCGCCTGCTCGCGGGCCTCGACGAGCCGGAGGAGGGCAGCGTGCAGCTCACCCCGCCGACCGCGACGGTGGGCCACCTGCCGCAGGAGCCCGAGCGCCGGGAGGGGGAGACCGTCCGCGGTTTCCTGGCGCGCCGCACCGGCGTCGCACGGGCCCAGGCGGACCTCGACGCGGGCGCGCAGGCCCTCGCCGACGGCAGCCCCGGAGCCGACGACGCCTACGCCGTCGCACTGGACCGCTGGCTCGCCCTCGGCGCGGCCGACCTCGACGAGCGCGCCGAGGAGGTCACGGCCCAGCTCGGACTCGACACCGGCCTCGACCGCCCCATGACGGCCCTCTCCGGCGGCCAGGCGGCCCGCGCGTCGCTCGCCTCGCTGCTGCTGAGCCGCTACGACGTCTTCCTGCTGGACGAGCCGACGAACGACCTGGACATGGACGGGCTGCGCCGCCTGGAGTCCTTCGTCACGGGGCTGCGCGCGGGCACGGTGCTGGTGAGCCACGACCGCGAGTTCCTGGCGCGTACGGTCACCGGCGTCCTGGAGATCGACCTCGCGCAGCAGCGGGTCGGCCTCTTCGGCGGCGGCTACGAGGCGTATCTGGAGGAGCGCGAGCGGGCCCGCCGCCACGCGCGTGAGGAGTACGAGGAGTACGCGGAGACCCGCGCCTCCCTGGAGGCACGGGCGCGCACCCAGCGCGGCTGGATGGACAAGGGCGTGCGCAACGCGCGCCGCAAGGCACCCGACGGCGACAAGCTGCTGCGCAACGCGCGGATCGAGGCCACCGAGAAGCAGGCGTCCAAGGCCCGTCAGACGGACCGCATGATCGAGCGCCTGGACGTGGTGGAGGAGCCGCGCAAGGAGTGGGAGCTGCGCATGGAGATCGCCTCTGCGCCCCGCTCGGGCGCTGTCGTGGCCACCCTGCGCGGCGCGCGCGTGCGGCGCGGTGACTTCGTCCTCGGCCCCGTGGACCTCCAGATCGACTGGCGCGACCGCGTCGCCATCACCGGCGCCAACGGCTCAGGCAAGTCCACGCTGCTGGCCACCCTGCTGGAGCGGCTGACCCCGGACGAGGGCACGGCGACGCTCGGCTCGGGCGTCGTCGTGGGCGAGATCGACCAGGCACGGCGGCTGTTCTTCGGCGAGGAGGCGCTGCTCGACGCCTTCCGCGCGGCCGTGCCGGGGCTCGAACCCGCCGACGTACGGACGCTGCTGGCCAAGTTCGGCCTCAAGGCAGACCACGTGCTGCGCCCCGCCGTGACCCTCTCACCCGGCGAACGCACCCGCGCCGCGCTCGCGCAGCTCCAGGGCCGCGGGGTGAACCTGCTGGTCCTGGACGAGCCGACGAACCATCTCGACCTGCCCGCGATCGAGCAACTGGAGTCGGCGCTCGCCTCGTACGAGGGCACGCTGCTGCTGGTCACGCACGACCGCCGGATGCTCTCCGCCGTCGAGGTGACGCGCCGCCTGGACGTCGACGGCGGCACGGTGACCGAACTCTGAGAGCCGGAACCGCAAGGGCCGGGACCGCCCCGCGAAGGGGCGGCCCCGGCCACAGGCGGGAGGCGCGGGCTACTTGCCGCCGCCCAGGAGGCCCGCGCGGCGCAGCGCCTCCGCCATCTCGTTGTTCGCGGGCGCCGCGTCACGCCGCTTGCCGCCACCGCCGCCCTGACCACGGCCGCCCTGCCCCTGGGAGCCGCCACCGCCCTGACTCTGGCCCTGCCTGGCGCCGCCGCCACCGCTGCCGCCCTGCCGCTGACGGGGCGCCCCGCCACGGCGCTGCCGCTCGCCGCCCTGGCGCCTGCCGCCGCCCTCGGCGCCGGATCCTGAGCCCGAGCCGTCGGCGGCCTCGTCGTCGAGCCGCAGCGTCAGCGAGATCCGCTTGCGCGCCGCGTCCACGTCCAGGACCTTCACCTTCACGATGTCGCCGGACTTGACCACGTCGTGCGGGTCCTTGACGAACGTGCGCGACATCGCCGACACATGGACGAGCCCGTCCTGGTGCACGCCGACGTCCACGAAGGCGCCGAACGCGGCGACGTTGGTGACGACGCCCTCCAGGATCATCCCGGCCTCAAGATCCCCCAGCTTCTCCACGCCCTCCTTGAAGCTGGCCGTCTTGAAGGCGGGACGCGGGTCGCGGCCCGGCTTCTCCAGCTCCTTGAGGATGTCGTTGACCGTCGGCAGACCGAAGGAGTCGTCCACGAAGTCCGCCGCGTTCAGCGACCGCAGCACGGCGGTGTTGCCGACCAGCGACGGCACGTCCGTCGCCGCCGCCTTCACCATCGTGCGGACCACCGGATACGCCTCGGGGTGCACGCTGGAGGCGTCCAGCGGGTCGTCGCCGCCGCGGATGCGCAGGAAGCCCGCGCACTGCTCGTACGCCTTCGGGCCCAGCCGCGCCACGTCCTTCAGCTCCGCGCGGTTCTTGAACGGGCCGTTGTCGTCGCGGTGCGCCACGATGTTCTCGGCCAGGACGGTGCCGATGCCCGAGACCCGTGACAGAAGCGGCGCCGAGGCCGTGTTGACGTCCACGCCGACGCCGTTCACACAGTCCTCCACCACCGCGTCCAGCGAGCGCGACAGCTTCACCTCGGACAGATCGTGCTGGTACTGGCCGACGCCGATCGACTTCGGGTCGATCTTGACCAGCTCGGCCAGCGGGTCCTGGAGCCGCCGCGCGATGGAGACGGCGCCGCGCAGCGACACGTCCAGCTCCGGCAGTTCCTGCGAGGCGAACGCGGAGGCGGAGTACACCGAGGCGCCCGCCTCGGAGACCATCACCTTCGTCAGCTTCAGCTCGGGCCGCTTGGCGATCAGCTCACCGGCCAGCTTGTCCGTCTCGCGCGAGGCCGTGCCGTTCCCGATCGCGACCAGCTCGACGGAGTGCGCCTCGGCCAGCGCAGCCAGCCTGGCGAGGGCCTCGTCCCACTGCTTCTGCGGGGCGTGCGGGTAGACGGTGTCGGTGGCGGCGACCTTGCCCGTCGCGTCGATGACGGCGACCTTCACACCCGTGCGCAGCCCCGGGTCGAGACCGAGCGTGGCCCGCGTACCTGCGGGCGCCGCGAGCAGCAGATCGCGCAGGTTCGCCGCGAAGACGCGGACCGCCTCGTCCTCGGCCGCCGTGCGCAGCCGCAGCCGCAGATCGATGCCCAGGTGCACCAGGACGCGGGTGCGCCAGGCCCAGCGCACCGTCTCGGCCAGCCAGGCGTCGGCGGGACGGCCCTGGTCGCTGACGCCGAAGCGGTGCGCGATGGCGCGCTCGTACGAGGAGGGGCCGTCCGTGCCCTCCGCCTCACCGGCGGGCTCCGGGTCGAGGTTGAGGTCCAGGACCTCCTCCTTCTCGCCGCGCAGCATCGCCAGCACCCGGTGGGAGGGCAGCTCGGTGAAGGGCTCGGCGAAGTCGAAGTAGTCCTTGAACTTGGCGCCCTGCTCCTCCTTGCCCTCGCGGACCTTCGCGGCCAGCCGCCCACGGCTCCACATGCGCTCGCGCAGCTCGCCGATGAGGTCGGCGTCCTCGCTGAAGCGCTCGGCCAGGATCGCGCGGGCGCCGTCCAGGGCCGCGGCGGTGTCCGCGACGCCCTTGCCGTCGTCCACGAAGGCGGCAGCGGCGGCCGTCGGCTCCACCGACGGGTCACCCAGCAGCCCCTCGGCCAGCGGTTCGAGACCGGCCTCGCGCGCGATCTGCGCCTTGGTGCGGCGCTTGGGCTTGTACGGGAGGTAGATGTCCTCCAGCCGCGCCTTCGACTCGGCGGCCCTGATGCGGGCCTCCAGCGCGTCGTCGAGCTTGCCCTGCGAGCGGACGGACTCCAGGACCGCCTCGCGCCGCTCCTCCAGCTCCCGCAGATAGCGCAGCCGTTCCTCAAGGGTGCGCAACTGCGCGTCGTCGAGTGTCTCGGTCGCTTCCTTGCGGTAGCGCGCGATGAACGGCACGGTCGACCCGCCGTCGAGCAGCTCGACCGCGGCCTTGACCTGCCGCTCCCGTACGCCGAGCTCCTCGGCGATCCTGCCTTCGATGGTCGTCGTCACGATGGTTCGTTCCGCCTTCTCGGTGCTGGTTGTCCCCCGGTGAGGCAAGCATTGTGGCAGGTGGCGACGGAGAGCGGGCGGTCAGACTCGGTCCGGGCCACACCTGTGACCCGGACCGTGACGATGAGCTGTGCCTTGTACGCGGATGTGCGCGGACGCGGCCGTACGCGACGCGCTACACGCGGCGTCCGGTCCGGGACGCGCCGCCGAAGAGACGTGCCAGCAGTCGGAAGGGAAGGGTGACGACGGTCGCGATGGCGCCGCCCACCATGCGGAGTGCGTCTGCGATTGCTCGGAACATGGCGTACGGGTAGCCAGCGCCCCGGCCCGTAAACGGCCCCCCGCACGCCGGGCGCGCGCACCTGCGGTCCCTCCGCTCAGCCCTTCCCCATGAGGTCGGAGGGGAACGCGCCCGCGCCGAGGGCGGTCGCGGTGAAGGCGCTCGCCAGCTCCGTCAGCCGCTCCACGGCCTCGGCGCCCAGGTGCTCGTACGGGGCCCGGTCCATCAGGTCGGTCCGGTGCTCCACGTCCTTGCGCAGCGCCACGCCGCTCTCGGTCAGCTCGCCCGAGGCGTCCAGCAGCCCGCGCCCGCGCAGCCGCTCCTGCGCGGCGGCCCAGTCCTGCTGGTTGTAACCACGGGTGGCCAGCAGCCACTTGGGGTTCTGGCCCTTGCCCGTCGCGCTGTGGCTGACCAGGGCCTCCAGCGGGTCGAGCTCTGCCTGCTGGAGCGCTGCCAGGTGCGCGTCGCCCCGGTGCTCGCGCAGCAGGGTGGCGCCGTGCCAGAGCGCGAGGTGCGCGTCGTCGGGCACGGGGAGGTCGGCGTTGGCCGCGTAGAGCGGTCGTCCCGGGCGGGTGCACGCCTCGGCGGCGCGCAGCGTGAGGCGGGCTGCCTCCGCCATCTCCGGCGAGGCGATGGCGTCCTCGCCCAGCAGCCTGCGCAGCGTCGCGTCGGCGGCGCGCAGCCGCGCGGCGATCACGGTGTCGGGGGAGGCGAACTCCCACGCCTCGGGTATGAAGCGCGCGACGAGCTTGTGGTGGAAGTTGTAGAAGGTCGCGGTGACGGCCCCCGCACCCACCGCGCCCAGCGGCGCGGCGCGCGCCATCAGATACACGGCGCTCGGGTCTTCGACGCCGTAGGGGGCCAGCTCTTTGCCCAGGTCAGGGGCGAAGTAGAGGGTGGAGTGCAGCGGGTTGATCACGTTGTGGCAGCGGCGCCCGGCGCGCTCGGGGAGTGACGTCATGCCCGTACGCTACCTATGGGTAATAGCCTCCATGAGCGCTGGGCGGAAGAAAACCCTCCGTGTGCGCTGACCGCACGTTCCCTCCACGCTCTCTCCATGCGCTCTTCACGGCGCCCCGTGGTGTCGGCGCCCGTTTTCCTGCGCCCGCTCACGGCTGCCAGGTGAACCGAGGCGCGCGGCGCTCCAGGAACGCGGCGACGCCCTCGGCCGCCTCCCCGCTGCCCTCCGCCTCGCGCTCCCAGTGGGCGACGCGTGCCGCGTCGGCCTGCCCGTCGGCGAACTCCTTCGCCGCCGCCTGCGTGAGCTGCGAGCGGGCGGCGAGCCCGCGCGCGAAGCCGGTCACGCGGGCTTCGAGCGCGTCGTCCGGATGGGTCTCGTCGACGAGTCCGGTGCGCAGCGCGCGCTCTGCGCCGATCAGCTCCCCGGAGAAGAGCAGGTGCTTGGCGGCCGAGGGTCCGACGAGGCGCACCAGCCGCCGCGTCGAGGAGGCCGGGTAGACGATGCCCAGTTTCGCCGGGGTGATCCCGAAGAGCGCGCTCTCGGCCGCGAAGCGCAGGTCGCAGGCGACGGCGAGCTGACAGCCCCCGCCCACGCAGTGCCCGCGCACGGCGGCCACCGTCGGCTTGGGGAACGCGGCCAGCGCTTCCTCTGCCGCCACCGCGAGCCTCTGCGAGGGACCGGCGGAATCGCGCAGCGTGGAGATGTCGGCCCCGGCGCAGAAGGTGTCGTCGGCGCCGGTGAGCACGAGGGCCCTGACGGCGGGGTCCGCGGCCAGCTTCTTGAGCAGCGGGGGCAGTTCGCGCCACATGCCGGGCGTCATCGCGTTCCGCTTGGCGGGGTGCCTGATGGTGAGGGTCGCGACGCCGTCTTCGGTCCGGCTGAGCAGGGCGGGCGGGGCTGGCTCCATGAGTCGGATCGTATCCGCGGAGCAGTCAGGGACAGCCGCGGCGCACATGCAAGATCAGTCACAGAACTGATCGGCGCGTAAGTCTTCTGTCAAATGCCATCGATAAGTGCCGACTTGCAGTCACACGACCGGACCAGGGCCGTTCCCTATCAACACTCGTGCAAGTACAGATGCACGTACGGTGCGGAGAGCGGGGTGCGGGAGAGATGGAGAGCCGCGGGAGTTTCCCGCCCGAAGCGGGAGGTCAGGCACCCGTCGCGACACCGGTGGCGACACCGGTCGCCACACCGGTGCAGGAACGTGCCGAACCTCGCCCGCGCGAGGGGGCCTGGAGGTTCACGGCGCCCGCGCTGGATTCCTCGGTGCCACGGCTGCGGCACACCGTGCGCGACCTGATCCGGCGCCAGGATCCGCTGATCCCCGACGACCTGGTTCAGGGCGTGCTGCTCATCCTCTCCGAGCTGGTCACCAACGCCGTGCGGCACGCGGCCCTGCTCTCCCCGGAGATCGGCGTCGAGGTGTCGCTGACCGGCGGCTGGGTGCGGGTCGCGGTCGAGGACAGCCACCCCTACCGGCCGAAGGCGCTCGCCGCCGACCCCGAGCAGGAGGAGACCGGAGGGCGCGGGCTGCTGCTCGTCAAGACCATCACGCTGGAGGCGGGCGGCATCTGCGACGTGGAGCAGACCTGCACCGGCGGGAAGGTGGTCTGGGCCGCGCTGCCGCTGCCCGTCGGCTGACCGCCCGTCGGCCGGCCGTCGCCTGCCCGCCCGCCTCCGGCCGCCCCCGTGCGGGCCGCCGCCCCGCCGCGCCCTCGTCGCGGGGCGTCCGCCCCGTGGTGAGCCGCCGATCCCCGCCGACCGGCTCACCGCCTGCCGGGGCGGCCGCCGTCCAGGCCGCCCCGGCACCCCCTCCAGGACCGCTCGGGCTCACCAGCCCGCGGCCGCTCCCGTCACCTCGCGGATGCCCGGCCTCGCCGCGTCCAGCACCGTCATGAACCAGGCCGAGAAGGGCTGCGAGCCATGGCGCTCGGCCAGTTCGTCGGGCGTCACGAACGCCGTCTCGCCGATCTCCTCGGGGTCCGGGCGCAGCGGGTCGCGGATCAGCCCGGCGAAGAGGTGGTTGTACTCCTGCTCGACGAGCCCTGAGTCCGGGTCGGGGTGGTTGTAGCGCACGGTGCCCGCCTCCCGCATCAGCAAGGGCGCGGCGCCCAGTTCCTCGCCCACGCGCCGCGCGGCGGCGACGAACGGCGGCTCGGCAGGGTAGGGATGGCCGCAGCAGGTGTTCGACCACACGCCGGGCGAGTGGTACTTGCCCAACGCCCTGCGTTGCAGCAGCAGTCGGCCCGTATCGTCGAAGAGGAAGACGGAGAACGCGCGGTGCAGCCGTCCGGGTGCCACGTGCGCTGAGAGCTTCTCGGCGGTGCCGATCGTCGTCCCGTCCTCGTCGACCAGTTCGAGCAGGATCGGGTCCGCTGAGCCGTTTGCCATGTTCATCCTTCTATTGGGCCTATCCGACGACGCGCCCCAGTGTGCCGTAACTCAGTGGCACAGTTTCGCTTCATGCGCCGCATGTCCGCGCGGCTCGAGCTGGAAGGTGCAGTGTTCGACGTCGAAGTGGTCGCCCAGGCACTCCTGTAGCTCGTGCAGTATCCGGCCCTGGCCCACGGAGTCCAGCGTCTCCCGCGCCACGACGACGTGCGCGGAGAGCACGGGCAGCCCGGAGGTGATCGTCCAGATGTGCAGATCGTGTACGTCCTCGACGCCCTCGACGGCCAGCATGTGCGTGCGCACCTCGTCGACCTCGACGTCCTTGGGCGCCGACTCCAGGAGCACGTCCAGCGCCTCGCGGGCCAGCTTCACCGTGCGCGGCACGATCATCAGCCCGATGACCAGGGACGCGATCGGGTCGGCCGCCTGCCAGCCGGTCGTGAGGATCACCGTGGCGGAGACGAGCACCGCCACCGAGCCCAGCGTGTCGGCCAGCACCTCCAGGAACGCGCCCCGCACATTCAGGCTGTCCTTCTGGCCGCGCATCAGCAGGGAGAGCGAGACGGCGTTGGCGACGAGGCCGACGGCGGCGAAGACGATCGCGAGACCGCCCTTGGTCTCGGCCGGGGTGACGAAGCGGTCGACGGCCTCGTAGAGGATGTAGCCGCCCACGCCGAGCAGCAGCAGGCAGTTGGCGAGGGCCGCGAGTATCTCGGCTCTCGCGAGGCCGAAGGTGCGGCGCCCCGTGGCGGGCCGGTTGGCGAAGTGGATCGCCACCAGGGCCATGCCCAGGCCCAGCGCGTCCGTCGCCATGTGGCCCGCGTCGGCCAGCAGCGCGAGGGAGTCGGCGAGGATGCCGCCGATCACCTGGAGCACGAGGACGGACAGGGTGATGCCCAGCGCGATCCGCAGCCGCGTCCGGTACGCGGCTGCTGCCGTACCGTCCCCCTGCGGCGGGGGTCCTCCGTGATCGTGCCCTGCGCCCATCGCTGAAGCCTCCCGAATCGACCCGGATCAACGGTTCGCACCGTGGTTCACACCGGTCGCTCTGCACACCGGCCGACTTCAGTGAACTAGGGGAGGGGGGTATCTGGCAACGCGACGCTGAACACCGTTGTCATGTGCCCTGACCTGCGGTTTTCTTTCCGCAGGTCAGGGCGGGCGCGGGCCGGGTGAGGGCGGGGTGGGGGCCTTCTCGCGTCCTTACTCCGCCTCGGGATGACGCAGCAGCCAGCCCTCCCAGGCCGAGGCGACCATCGCGCGCACGTCGTGCCGTGCCGTCCAGCCCAGCTCCTTGGCGGCCAGCTCGGCGGAGGCCACCACCCGTGCCGGGTCCCCCGCGCGGCGCGGGTGGACCTCGGCCGCGGGCTCGCGCTTGCCGGTGACCTCGGCGACCAGGTCGGCCATCTCGCGCACGGACACGCCCTTGCCGGTGCCGATGTTGACGGTCAGATCGCCGCCCGTGCCGTCGGGCAGCGGCCCGTCGAGGCGGCGGGCAGCCGCGACGTGGGCCTCGGCCAGGTCCTCGACGTGGATGTAGTCGCGCACACAGGTGCCGTCGGGCGTCGCGTAGTCGTCGCCGAAGATGCGCGGGGCCTGACCACGGGTGAGCGCGTCGAAGAACATCGGGACGATGTTGAAGACCCCGGTGTCCGACAGCTCGGGGTGCGCCGCGCCCGCCACGTTGAAGTAGCGCAGACAGGCGGTGTCGATGCCGTGTGCACGCGCCGTGGCCCGCACCAGCCACTCGCCGGTGAGCTTGGTCTCGCCGTACGGGTTCATCGGCACACACGGCGTGTCCTCGGTGACGAGGTCCACATCCGGCATGCCGTACACCGCCGCCGAGGAGGAGAGGACGAAGCGGTGGACGTCGGCGGCGACGCACGCCTCCAGCAGCACCGTCAGCCCGTGCACGTTCTCCCTGTAGTAGAGCAGCGGCTCCTCGACGGACTCCCCGACCTGCTTCTTGGCCGCGAGGTGGACCACCCCGTCGACACCGTGCTCGGTGAGCGTGCGGTCCAGCAGCGCTCTGTCCAGGACCGAGCCCCGCACCAGCGTGAGGTTCCCCCCGGCGCTCCCGTTCCCGGCCTCGCCTCCGGCTCCGTTCTCGTCCTCGATCCGCCGCAACCGCTCCGCGACCCCGCTGGAGAAGTCGTCCAGCAGGACGACCCGCTCACCGGCCTTCAGCATCGCCCGCGTCACATGCGCGCCGATGTAACCCGCCCCACCTGTGATCAACCACGTCATAACGGCACCCTATCCGCCGGGTGGAAGCCCTCCGGGCCCGTCCCGCAGTTGTGAGCCGACACCATGATCGGCAATGCTGTCACCCGGCACGGCAAGACGAGTCCGGTGAACGCGTGGTGAAAGCTCGCGTCGGCCATCGGATAGCCTCTGCCGACGTGCCGCCCGCCCCTCGAACGGGCGATGGCGCACCCTGACCGCTGCCCGGCCACTCCCAGGGCCCGGCTCCGCGGACATGTCAGCTTCCAAGGAGTGAGTTCGTCTGTCGACCGCCATTCTCACCGGTCCGCCGGTCGCAGGGTCGTCGCTCGAAGGCGGCCTGCGGTCGCTCGGCTTCGACGTGCGCGTGGCGGCCGACGCCGCCGGAGTGGCCGCGGAGCTGGCCGCCGTCCCCGCGCGGGAGCGGGTCGCGCTCGTGGACCCGCGCTTCGTGGGACACGTGCACAGCCTCCGCCTCGCGCTGACCGACCCCCGCTTCCCCGCCGCCGCCGTCCCCGGAGCGCTCACGGCCCAGCCGGAGGCCCGCGCCGCGCTGGCCGACGCCCTCGCGGACACTGGCGGGCACGGTGACCCGGCCCCCGCCGGCACCCCCGGCGAGGCCGCCACCGCCGTCCGCGCGCTGCCCGACACCCTCGGCGCCCTCCTGGAGGACGGGGGGACGGCCGTGCACCGGCCCGACCTGGGCGTCCTCGTCGCCGCCGTCCCCGACAGCGAGGACGCGCGCGCCGAGGCACGGCGCGCCGTGGAAGCGGTGGACGACGAGTCCGTGCGGCTGCGCTCGGCGGTGAAGGCCCGCGACGGCTTCTTCACCACCTTCTGCGTCAGCCCCTACTCCCGCTACCTCGCGCGCTGGTGCGCCCGCCGCGGCCTCACCCCGAACCAGGTCACCACCGCCTCCCTGCTCACCGCGCTGATCGCCGCCGCCTGCGCGGCCACGGGCGAGCGCGGCGGCTTCGTCGCGGCCGGTGTCCTGCTGCTCGCCTCCTTCGTGCTGGACGCGACCGACGGACAGCTCGCCCGCTACGACCTCCAGTACTCCACCCTCGGCGCCTGGCTGGACGCCACCTTCGACCGGGCCAAGGAGTACGCGTACTACGCGGGCCTCGCACTCGGCGCCTCCCGCGGCGGGGACGACGTATGGGCCCTGGCGCTCGGCGCCATGGTGCTCCAGACCGCGCGGCACGTCATCGACTTCGCCTTCAACGAGGCGAACCACGACGCCGACGCCAACACCAGCCCCACCGCCGCGCTCTCCGGGAAGCTCGACAGCGTCGGCTGGACCGTCTGGCTGCGGCGCATGATCGTGCTGCCGATCGGCGAGCGCTGGGCGCTGATCGCCGTGCTCACCGCGTGCACCACCCCGCGCGTCACCCTGATCGTCCTCATCGCAGGCTGCGCCCTGGCCGCCTGCTACACCACGGCGGGCCGTCTGCTGCGCTCGCTGACGCGCAGGGCGCGCCGCACAGAGCGCGCGGCGCTGGCCCTGGCCGAGCTGACGGACAGCGGCCCCCTCGCGCAGGGCTTCGCCGCCGCGTTCGCGCGTGTGCGGCTGCCGGGCCTCGGCGTCCCCGCCGTCGCGCTCCTCGGCACGGCGGGCCTGCTCGCCACGGCGCTGTGGACCCCGCTGGGCAGCCTCTGGGTCTGCGTGGCCGCGCTCGGCTACGCGCTCCTGGCCGGGCTCGCCGTCGCCCGTCCCCTCAAGGGTGCGCTCGACTGGCTCGCGCCGCCCCTCTTCCGTATCGCGGAATACACCACGATCCTTGTCATTGCCGCCCGCTCGGGGGTGAACGGCGCCTTGCCCGCGGCTTTCGGGCTGGTGGCGGCCGTCGCCTACCATCACTACGACACGGTCTACCGCATCCGCGGTGGCACCGGTGCCCCGCCGCAGTGGCTGGTGCGGTCGATCGGGGGGCACGAGGGACGGACCCTGCTGGTCACGTTCGCCGCCGCCCTCTGGCTGGGCGGTCTCGCGCACTCCGACCGCAGTTTCACCATCGCGCTGACCGCGTTCGCCGTGGTCATCGCGGTCGCGGTGCTCATCGAGAGCATCCGTTTCTGGGTGTCCTCATCCGCACCCGCCGTACACGACGAAACAGGAGAACCCGCATGATCGGCCTCGTGCTGGCCGCCGGCGCCGGACGGCGTCTGCGTCCCTACACCGACACCCTCCCCAAGGCCCTGGTGCCGGTGGGCCCGGAGCAGGAGGGCGAGGAGCCCAAGAGCGTCCTCGACTACACCCTCGCCAACTTCGCCGAGGTCGGCCTGACCGACGTCGCCGTCGTCGTCGGGTACCGCAAGGAGGCCGTCTACGAGCGCAAGGAAGCGCTGGAGCAGAAGTACGGCGTCAAGCTCACCCTCATCGACAACGACAAGGCCGAGGAGTGGAACAACGCCTACTCCCTCTGGTGTGCCCGCGAGGTCATCAAGCAGGGTGCCCTGCTCGCCAACGGTGACACCGTGCACCCCGTCTCCGTGGAGAAGACCCTCCTGGACGCGCGCGGCAACGGCCAGAAGATCATCCTCGCCCTCGACACGGTCAAGGACCTCGCCGACGAGGAGATGAAGGTCGTCGTGGACCCCGAGAAGGGCGTCCGGCGCATCACCAAGAAGATGGACCCGGCCGAGGCGTCCGGCGAGTACATCGGCCTCACCCTCATCGAGCCCGAGGCCGCCGAGGAGCTGGCCGACGCGCTGAAGGCCGTCTTCGAGCGGGACCCGCAGGAGTTCTACGAGAACGGCTACCAGGAGCTGGTCAACCGCGGCTTCAAGATCGACACCGCGCCGATCGGCGACGTCGACTGGGTCGAGATCGACAACCACGACGACCTCGCCAAGGGCAGGGAGATCACGTGCCGGTACTGACCCGCCTCATCCCGTCCCCGGTCGTCGTCGACATCAGCCGCGGCGCCCTGGACGACCTGGCGGGCCTGTTGGCCGATCAGCGGATCTCCTCCAACGGCAAGCTCGCCTTCGCCATCAGCGGCGGCTCAGGCGCCGCCCTGCGCGAGCGGTTCGCGCCCGAGCTGCCCAACGCCGACTGGTACGAGGTCGGCGGCGGCACCATCGACGACGCGATCAAGCTCGCCGACGCGATGAAGACCGGGCGCTACGACGCGGTCGTGGGCCTCGGCGGCGGCAAGATCATCGACTGTGCGAAGTTCGCAGCGGCGCGCATCGGCCTCCCGCTGGTCGCCGTCGCCACGAACCTCTCGCACGACGGTCTCTGCTCGCCCGTCGCGACGCTCGACAACGACGCGGGCCGCGGCTCCTACGGCGTGCCCAACCCGATAGCGGTCGTCATCGACCTCGACGTCATCCGCGAGGCCCCGGTCCGCTTCGTACGCTCCGGCATCGGCGACGCCATCTCCAACATCTCGGCCGTCCGGGACTGGGAGCTGGCACACGAGACGCGCGGCGAGGACATCGACGGCCTGGCAGCCGCCATGGCCAGGCAGGCGGGCGAGGCCGTGCTGCGGCACCCCGGGGGCGTCGGCGACGACGCCTTCCTCCAGGTGCTCGCCGAGGGCCTGGTGCTCACGGGCATCTCGATGTCGGTCGCCGGGGACAGCCGTCCGGCCTCCGGCGCCTGCCACGAGATCAACCACGCCTTCGACCTCCTCTTCCCGAAGCGCGCGGCGAGCCACGGCGAGCAGTGCGGCATGGGCGCCGCGTTCGCCACGTTCCTGCGCGGGGACAAGGAGACGGCGCATCTGATGGTGGAGGTGCTGCGGCGCCACGGCCTGCCCGTCCTGCCCGCCGAAATCGGCTTCTCCGTCGAGGAGTTCGTGAAGGTCGTCGAGTACGCGCCGCAGACCCGGCCAGGGCGCTACACGATCCTGGAACACCTCGACCTGTCCACCGACCAGATCAGGGACGCGTACGCGGACTATGCAGAAGCCATCGGTAGCTGAGCTGCGGCCGGTCGTTCACCCCGCCGGGGTGAAGGACCGGCGCAGCGGCGAGCACTGGGCGGGCCGGCTCTACATGCGGGAGATCTCCCTGCGTGTGGACCGGCACCTGGTGAACACGAGGGTCACGCCCAATCAGCTCACGTACGTGATGACCGTCGCAGGCGTGCTCTCGGGACCGGCGCTGCTGGTCCCGGGGATCGGCGGCGCGGTCCTCGGCTGGCTGATGGTCCAGCTCTATCTGCTGCTCGACTGCGTCGACGGCGAGGTGGCCCGCTGGAAGAAGCAGTTCTCGATGGGCGGCGTCTACCTGGACCGCGTCGGCGCCTACCTGTGCGACGCCGCGCTGCTCGTCGGCTTCGGCCTGCGCGCCGCCGATGTGTGGGGCGACGGCAGGATCGACTGGCTGTGGGCGTTCCTCGGGACGCTCGCCGCGCTCGGCGCCATCATGATCAAGGCGGAGTCCGACCTCGTCGGCGTCGCCCGTCACCAGAGTGGGCTGCCGCCGGTGAAGGAGGAGGCGTCGGAGCTGCGCTCGTCCGGCATGGCGCTCGCGCGCAAGGCTGCGGCGGCGCTGAAGTTCCACCGGCTGGTCCTGGGCATCGAGGCGTCCTTCCTGATCGTCGCGCTGGCGGTCGCCGACACGGTGCGGGGCGACCTGTTCTTCTCGCGCCTCGGCGTCGCCGTCCTCGCGGGCATCGCCGTCCTCCAGACGCTGCTGCATCTGGTGTCCATCCTCGCCTCCAGCAGGCTCAAGTGACGGAGGGAGAGCGGCCGATGAAGCTGGGAGCCGTCATCCTCACCATGGGCAACCGCCCCGAGGAGCTGCGCGCCCTGCTCGACTCCGTCGCCAAGCAGGAGGGCGACCCGGTCGAGGTCGTCGTGGTGGGTAACGGCGCGCCGCTGCCGGAGTTGCCCGAAGGTGTACGGACGGTCGAGCTTCCGGAAAATCTCGGCATCCCCGGTGGCCGCAATGTCGGGATCGAGCAGTTCGGCCCCTCGGGCGCCGAGGTGGACGCGCTGCTCTTCCTCGACGACGACGGGCTGCTGCCGAACGGCGACACCGCGGCGCTCGTGCGGGAGGCGTTCGCCGCAGACCCGAAGCTGGGCATCATCAGCTTCCGCATCGCCGACCCCGACACGGGGGAGACCCAGCGGCGCCACGTGCCCCGGCTGCGGGCAGCGGACCCGATGCGCTCCTCCCGCGTCACCACCTTCCTCGGCGGCGCGAACGCGGTGCGCACGAGGGTGTTCGCCGAGGTCGGCGGCCTGCCCGACGACTTCTTCTACGCCCACGAGGAGACCGACCTCGCCTGGCGCGCGCTCGACGCGGGCTGGGCGATCGACTACCGCGCGGACATGGTGCTGTACCACCCCACCACCGCGCCGAGCCGGCACGCGGTCTACCACCGCATGGTCGCCCGCAACCGCGTCTGGCTCGCCCGCCGCAACCTCCCGGCCCCGCTCGTCCCCGTCTACCTCGGCGTCTGGCTGCTGCTGACGCTGGCGAGGCGGCCCTCGCGCCCCGCGCTGCGGGCATGGCTGGGCGGCTTCAAGGAGGGCTGGACCTCGGCCTGCGGTCCTCGCAGGCCGATGCGGTGGCGTACGGTATGGCGGCTGACCCGACTGGGCCGCCCTCCCGTGATCTGACAAGCTCGACCCTGAGAGCATCAGTCCCCAGGTACACCTGCGCAGTGTGAGGACGAAAGTTTCCAACGTGACCGAGACAACGCACGGCGGTGCGGTCGGCGTGACGCCTCCGCCATCACCGGACGACCGTCTGTCCCAGGCCGAACTCGCGGCCAAGTACGGCCTGACGGTGAGCGGGGCGCGACCCTCGCTGCCCGCCTATGTACGCCAGCTCTGGGCGCGGCGGCATTTCATCCTCGCCTTCTCCCGGGCGAAGCTGACGGCCCAGTACAGCCAGGCGAAGCTCGGCCAGCTCTGGCAGGTGGCCACGCCCCTGCTGAACGCCGCGGTCTACTACTTCATCTTCGGCGTCCTGCTGGGCGGCCGTGACGGTACCCCCGGCGGCAAGGAGAACTACGTCCCCTTCCTGGTGACGGGCGTCTTCGTCTTCACCTTCACCCAGACCTCCGTGCTCAACGGCGTCCGGGCGATCTCGGGGAACCTCGGCCTGGTGCGGGCGCTGCACTTCCCGCGCGCCTCGCTGCCGATCTCCATCTCGCTCCAGCAGCTCCAGCAGCTCCTGTACTCGATGATCGTGCTGGTCGTCATCCTCTTCGGCTTCGGCCAGCTCCCCCAGTGGTCCTGGCTGCTGGTGCTCCCCGCGCTCGCCTGCCAGTTCCTCTTCAACACGGGCATGGCCCTGATCATGGCCAGGATGGGCAGCAAGACGCCCGACCTGGCGCAGCTCATGCCGTTCGTGATGCGGACGTGGATGTACGCGTCCGGCGTGATGTTCCCGCTGGAGCACATGCTGAAGGAGCGCGCGGGCGCCTCGCCGTGGCTCGTCGACATCCTCCAGGCCAACCCCGCCGCGGTCTACATGGACCTGATGCGGTTCGCCTTCATCGACGGCTACACCAGCGCCGACCTCCCGCCGCACGTGTGGGCGCTGGCCCTGGGCTGGGGGCTCCTCGTGGGCATCGGCGGATTTGTATTCTTCTGGAAGGCGGAGGAGCGTTATGGCCGTGGCTGAGCAAACGGAGAAGGCCGGGCAGAGCGCCGTCGAGCAGGCCCCGCAGGACCGGGCGCCGCAGGAGCCGTGGGTCCCGACCGTCATCGCCGAGGATCTGCACATCGTCTACCGCGTCTACGGCGGCGCCAAGGGCAAGGGCAGCGCCACCGCGGCCCTCAACCGCATCGTCCGGCGCAAGCCGGGCGGCGGCGGCATCCGCGAGGTGCACGCGGTCAAGGGCGTCAGCTTCACGGCGTACAGAGGTCAGGCGATCGGCCTCATCGGCACCAACGGATCCGGCAAGTCCACGCTGCTGCGTGCCATCGCCGGGCTGCTGCCCGCCGAGTCCGGGCACGTCTACAGCCACGGGCAGCCCTCGCTGCTGGGCGTGAACGCGGCCCTCATGAACGACCTCACCGGCGAGCGCAACGTCGTCCTCGGCGGCCTCGCGATGGGCATGACCCGCGAGGAGATCGACGAGCGGGCCGAGAAGATCATCGAGTTCTCGGGCATCAACGAGAAGGGCGACTTCAGCACCCTTCCGATGCGCACGTACTCCTCGGGCATGGCGGCGCGGCTGCGCTTCTCCATCGCCGCTGCCAAGGACCACGACGTGCTCATGATCGACGAGGCGCTGGCGACGGGCGACAAGAAGTTCCAGAAGCGCTCCGAGGCCCGCATCCGCGAGCTGCGCAAGGAGGCGGGCACCGTCTTCCTCGTCAGCCACAACAACAAGTCGATCCGCGACACCTGCGAGCGGGTCCTGTGGCTGGAGCGCGGCGAGCTGAGGATGGACGGCCCGACGGAGGAAGTCCTCAAGGAGTACGAGAAGTTCACGGGCAAGTAGGGGCGGCGGGCGCCCGCTGAGGCGCCCCCGCCCACGCTTCCCCCGTCACGCACACAGCGGCCGATCCGGACCCCCGTCCCGGATCGGCCGCCGTGCGTGGTGCGGGGCCCGCTCAGACCCCCGCCGAGGCGCGCTCCTTCTCCGCCTTCTCCACGTCCTCCCGGCCGCTGGCGCCCGCGCCGTCCGTCCCGCCCGGTGCCGACTCGTCCAGGCCGACGCGCGCGTGCAGCCGCCGCAGCGCCTTCGGCGCGTACCAGGCGGAGCGCCCCAGCAGCCGCATCGCGGCGGGCACCAGCACACCGCGCACCGCGACCGCGTCGATGAGGATGGCCAGGCCGCTGCCGAGCCCGAACATCTGGAGGAAGCTGACGCCGCTGGTGGCGAAGGCGAAGAAGCTGACGGCCAGCAGCCCCGCCGCCATGGTCACGATCCGCCCGGTGCGCGAGAGCCCGTGGACGACGGCGGTGCGGTTGTCGGCGCCCGACTCGTGCAGCTCCTTGATGCGGCTGGTCACGAAGACCTCGTAGTCCATGGACAGGCCGAAGACGATGCAGAACATCAGCACCGTCATCGAGGTGTCCATCGGCATCGGCGTGAAGCCCAGCACGGACGAGAGATGGCCGTCCTGGAAGATCCAGACCATGGCCCCGATGGCGGCGGTCAGGCTCACCGTGTTCAGCGCGAGCGCCCGCAGCGGCTGCACGACGCTGCCGGTGAAGAGGAAGAGCAGCGCGAACGTGGTGACGACGACCATGCCGACCGCGAGCGGCAGCCGGTCGCCGATCGAGCGCTTGGAGTCGACGAGCTGCGCGTCCGTGCCGCCGACGAGCGCCTCGGTGCCGCCGGGCGCCGGGACGTCGCGCACGGTCTCGACCAGGTCCTGCGCCGCGCCCGACTTGGGTTCAAGACCTGTGGTGACGGTCAGGAGCTGCGCGTCCTCGCGCCCGAGCGCGGCCTCCGCCGGCCCGGGGCGCGCGGCGCGCCCGTCGGTGTACGTGCCGGTGGCGGCCTGGACGCGGGTGACGCCGTCGAGCCGGGAGAGCCGCTCGGCGTACGCGTCCAGCGGGCCCTTCGCGACCGGGCCCGTGGTGACGACGCGGACCGCGTCCGTGTCGTTCCCGGCGAAGTCCTCGCGCAGCGCCGTGGACACCTGGCGGCTCTCGGCCTCCTCGGGCAGCACCCGCTCGTCGGGGGTGCCGAAGGACGCGCCCAGCAGCGGGCTCGCGGCGAGCAGCAGCACGGCCAGTACGGGCAGCGCGGTGAGCGCGGGGCGCCGCATGACGGTGCGCGCGAGGCGGCCCCACAGCGGCGCTTCGGGCCTGCGGACGGCGTCGGCCCACGGGAGGCGGCCCGCGTTGACGCGGTGCCCCAGCACGGCGAGCAGCGCGGGGACGACGACGAGCGCGGCGACGGCGGCGATGGCCACCACGCCGATCCCGGCGTAGGCGAAGGAGCGCAGGAAGAACTGCGGGAAGAGCAGCAGCGCGGCGAGCGCGGCGACCACGGTGGCGGCCGAGAAGGCGATGGTGCGGCCCGCCGTGCGCACCGTCGTGCGCAGCGCGTCGGGCACCTCGTCGCCCTCGGACAGGCGCTCGCGGAACCGGCTCACCAGCAGCAGCCCGTAGTCGATGCCGAGCCCGAGGCCGAGCGCGGTGGTGAGGTTGACGGCGAAGACGGAGACGTCGGTGACGCTGCCGAGCAGGTACAGCTCGGCGAAGGTCCCAAGGATCGCGATCAGTCCGATGGCCAGCGGCAGCAGCGCGGCGACGAAGCTGCCGAAGGCGATGACGAGCAGGATCAGGGTGACGGGCACGGCGATGGCCTCGGCGACGGCGAGGTCGCCGGAGACCTGCTGGGTGACGTCGTTGTTGAGCGCGGCTGGCCCGCCTGCCCGGACGGTGAGGGCGCCCCTGTCGCCCGCCCACTTCCGGGTGACGTCCTCGGCGTGCTCGCTGACGGTGGTGCTGTCGCCCTTCACATGGGCCAGCACCAGGGCCTGGGTGCCGTCCTTGGAGGTGAGCGCGGCGCCGCCCCTGTCCCAGTACGAGGAGACGCGGGTGACCTGGGCCTCGGCCTTGAGCCCCGAGGTCAGCTCGCGGCCGGCGCGCTCGGCGGCGGGGGAGCGGAGGCCGCCTTCGTCTGCGCGTACCAGCAGGACGAGGTTGTGGTCGCCGCCGAACTTCTCGTCGATCAGCGTCTGGGCGCGGCTCGACGGCGCGTCCGGGTCTTCGAACCCGCCGCCCTGGAGCTTGCCGAAGGCGCCGGAGCCCACGGCACCCATGACGGCCACGGCGAGAAGGGTGAGCAGCAGCAGGGCCCGTGCCCTGCGCAAGGTCAGTTCTGCGATACGTCGGAGCACGGTGGATTTCCCCCTGGGTCTGCGCACGGCGAGAAGACACGGCGAAGGTGCGCGGCGCCGCGATGTTTACGGTGTCAACATGGACTGTCGCAGGGGATGTTAATGCTGTCAACATCGGGCAGGATGGGGGCATGCAGGCGAAGACCAGCGCGACCCCCGGGCCCGGCGACGACGAGGGCTCCGGCTCCGCTTCCACCAGGGGCGCCGGGCCGGCGCAGGCGGGTACGGCGGGCAAGGCGGGCTACCACCACGGCGACCTGCGCAACGCGCTGACCGAGGCCGCCACGGCACTCGCCCGCGAGGGCGGCCCCGAGGCCGTGGTGCTGCGTGCCGCCGCGCGCCGCGTGGGCGTCTCGCCCACGGCCGCCTACCGGCACTTCGCCGGGCAGGCCGAGCTGCTCCACGCGGTCAAGGAGCGCGGGCAGTGGCGGCTGGCCGAGTTCATGGCGCAGTCCATGGGCGAGCCGGAGGGCGGGGGCGGAGACGGGGGCGGGGGTGCCCCCGACGCTCCCGACCCCGCCGAGGTCGTGCGGCGCGTGCGCGTCATGGGGCACGGCTATGTCGCCTTCGCGCGCGCGGAGCCCGGCCTCTTCCGCGCGGCCTTCTGCCATGAGCCGTTGACCGGGGAGTCGGGCCCGACGGCCACCGGGCTCCCGGACTTCGCCTCGGGCGAGGGGTGGGAGTTCAGCTCCTTCGGGCTGCTGGTGCAGGCCATGGACGACCTGGTGGCGTGCGGTCTGATGCCCGCGCACCGCAGGCCCGGCGCCGAGATCACGGCCTGGGGGATGACGCACGGTCTGGCCATGCTCTTCCTCGACGGCCCGCTCTCCGAGCTGGCACCCGAACAGATCGACGGGGTGGTCGAACACGCCCTCTCCGTGACCATTGCCGGGCTTACCGCACCTTGACCTGTTCTCAACTCTCCCGGCTCGTACAGACGATTGATGTACGGCGTAAGCTGTGCGAGTGCTGAATCACGTCATGTCGCGTCAAGATGCCTGTGTCATGCCTTGTCATTGACCATTTCGCAAGACCGATTCGCGCGGCGTGTCCGAAAAGGGATGTTCTGTGTCGGCAGTGTAGAAACGGAGATGTGACGGCAATGGCTACGGGCAGTACGCGGTGACCGCGGATGCCGACGCGCAGACGCGCGCCGTACTCGCCAAGGCCGCGCGCGAGAACTTCCCCGTCGCCCCGTGGTTCCTGCCGCGCGAGTGGCGCGACGATCTGATGGCCGTCTACGGCTTCGCCCGCCTCGTCGACGACATCGGCGACGGCGACCTCGCCCCCGGCGGCCACGACGCGGCGCTCCTCGGGGTCGCACCCGGGCAGGCGGGGGACCGGCTCGCGATGCTCGACGCCTTCGAGGCAGACCTGCGCCGCGTCTTCGGGCACACCGGCGCGACAGCCCCCTCCGCCGCACCCGTCGGCGCCCCGGCGCTCCCCGGGCCCGCACCCGCACCCGCGCCCGGAGCCGCTGTCGCCCCGCCTGGCCACCCCCTCCTGCGTGCCCTGGTCCCCACCGTGCGCCGCCACGGCCTCACCCCCGAGCCGTTTCTCGGGCTGATCGAGGCCAACCGCCAGGACCAGAAGGTCCGCCGTTACGCGACGTACGACGAACTGCTGGCCTACTGCGAGCTGTCGGCGAACCCCGTCGGGCGGCTCGTTCTGGCCATCACCGGTACTGCCACACCCGAGCGCGTGCGGCACTCCGACGCCGTCTGCACAGCCCTCCAGATCGTCGAACACCTCCAGGACGTCGCCGAGGACCTCGGCCGTGACCGGATCTATCTCCCCGCCGAGGACATGGACCGCTTCGGCGTGACCGAGAAGGACCTCGCGGCGCCGAGCGCGGGCGCCGCCGTGCGCACGCTCGTGGCCTTCGAGGCCGAGCGCGCCGAGCGGCTGCTGGAGCGGGGTGTTCCGCTGACGCACAGCGTGCGCGGCAGGCTCCGCCTCCTGCTCGCGGGGTTCACCGGTGGCGGCCGTGCGGTCGTACGGGCCCTGCGTGAAGCACGCTACGACGTGCTGGCCCGCCCTCCCCGGCCCACCAAGCGCGGCCTCCTCCTCGAGGTGGTCGCGACACTGCGAAGAGAGGGGTGACCCGACCGTGGACAGAGCCCGGCCCGCAGCGAAGCTGCCCCCTGCCGTGGCGGCGGCCTACAGCTACTGCGAAGCCGTCACCGGGGCGCAGGCCCGCAACTTCGCCTACGGCATCCGGCTGCTGCCGACCGGCAAGCGCCAGGCGATGTCCGCGCTCTACGCCTTCTCCCGGCGCGTCGACGACATCGGCGACGGCGCCCTGGACGCGGCGGCGAAGAAGTCCCGGCTGGAGGAGACCAGAGGGCTCCTCGCCCGGATCGCCGAGTGCCGCGTCGACGAGGACGACACCGACCCGGTCGCCGTCGCGCTCAGCGATGCCGCGCGCCGGTACCCGCTGCCGCTCGGCGGGCTCGACGAACTGATCGACGGCGTGCTGATGGATGTGCGCGGCGCGGAGTACGAGACCTGGGACGATCTCAGGGTCTACTGCCGCTGCGTCGCGGGGGCGATCGGTCGGCTGTCGTTGGGGGTGTTCGGTACTGCACCAGGCGCACGCAACACGGCGCACGCCCCGGAGTACGCCGACACACTCGGCCTTGCGCTCCAACTCACCAATATTCTCCGCGATGTGCGGGAAGACGCTGACAACGGACGTACGTACCTGCCCCGGGAGGATCTTGAGAAATTCGGCTGCGCGGCGGGATTCCACACCGACACCCCGCCGCCCGGAGCGGATTTCGCGGGACTGGTGCACTTCGAAGTCCGGCGCGCACGCGCCCTGTTCACCGAGGGGTACAAGCTGCTGCCCATGCTCGACCGCCGCTCAGGCGCCTGCGTCGCGGCCATGGCGGGGATCTACCACCGCCTCCTCGACCGCATCGCCGCCGACCCCCACGCCATCCTGCGGGAGCGGGTCTCGCTGCCCGGAAGAGAGAAGGCGTACGTCGCTGTCCGCGGCCTCTCGGGCCTCGACGCCCGGCAGGCCGCCAGGAGGAGCGTGAGCACATGAACCGCCCAGAGCCGGGGGCCGGTCCCCCCGGCAGTGGTCCCGGCAGCGGCGGACGGCGCCGCGCCGTCGTCATCGGCGGCGGCATCGCGGGCACCACGGCGGCCCTGCGGCTCGCCGACGCGGGGGTCGAGGTCACCCTCGTCGAGACCCGCAGACGGCTGGGCGGGCTCGCCTTCTCGTTCCGGCGCAACACGCCCGAGGGCACCCTGACCATCGACAACGGACAGCATGTGCACCTGCGCTGCTGCACCGCCTACACCTGGTTCCTCGACCGCGTCGGCGGCTCGGACCTGGCCCCCGTGCAGCGCCGGATGGACGTCCCCGTACTCGACGTCGCACCGGAGCGCCCACGGCTCGGCAGGCTCCGGCGCACCGCGCTGCCCGTCCCGCTCCACCTCGCCGCGAGTCTCGCCTCCTACCCGCACCTCTCACTGGCCGAGCGTGCCGCCGTCGGGCGCGCCGCACTCGCGCTCAAGGGGCTCGATCCGGCCGACCCGGCGCTCGACGGCATCGACTTCGCCACCTGGCTGCACCGGCACGGCCAGTCCGAGCGGGCCATCGAGGCGCTGTGGGACCTGGTGGGCACCGCCACCCTCAACGCCCGCGCCCCGTACGCCTCCATGGGCCTCGCCGCCATGGTCTTCAAGACCGGGCTGCTCTCGGACCCTGGCGCCGCCGACATCGGCGTCTCGCGCGTGCCGCTCGGCGACATCCACGACACCCTCGCGCGCGCCGCGCTCGACAAGGCGGGCGTGCGCGTCCTCCTCCAGAGCCGCGCCCGCTCCCTCGTGCCAGCGCCAGGGCCCTGCGGGGGCTGGCGGGTCGGCGTCGAGAGCGGCGGCGGGCCCGTCGAGGAGCACGAGGCGGACGGCGTCGTCCTGGCCGTACCGCAGACCGAGGCGCACGGGCTGCTGCCCGAGGGCGCGCTCGTGAACCCCGGCAGCCTGCTGGAGATCGGCACGGCGCCGATCCTCAACGTCCATGTCATCTACGACCGCAAGGTGCTGCGGCGGCCCTTCTTCGCCGCCCTCGGCAGCCCCGTCCAGTGGGTCTTCGACCGCACCGCTCCCTCAGGGCTCACGAGTGGCCAGTACCTCGCCCTGTCGCAGTCGGCGGCCGGTGACGAGATCGACCGGCCCGTGGCAGTCTTGCGCGAGCGCTATCTCCCCGAACTGGAGAGGCTCCTGCCCGCGGCACGGGGCGCGACGGTGCGGGACTTCTTCGTCACCCGCGAACGCACCGCCACCTTCGCGCCGTCCCCCGGAGTGGGACGGCTGCGGCCGGGGGCCCGCACGGGGGTGCCCGGTGTCTTCCTCGCGGGCGCGTGGACCGATACTGGCTGGCCAGCAACTATGGAGAGCGCTGTACGCAGTGGGGCGACCGCCGCCAGGGAAGCCCTCACGGCCTTGGGCAGACCGCACGACGACGACCCGGTGCCCGGCACGGAAGGAAGGGCGGTGGCATGACCATCGACAGCCCCATCGAGGCAGCGAGCAGCACGGCCAGCACAGAACGTGAGGGAGAACCTGTGACCACGGCGAACGAGCGCACCGTCGTCGACAACGCGAGCGTGAAGGCGCTGCTGGAGCGCGGGCGCACGCTCGCGACGCCGGTGCTGCGCGCCGCCGTCGACCGGCTGGCCAAGCCGATGGACACCGTCGCGGCCTACCACTTCGGCTGGATCGACGCCGCTGGCCGCCCCTCCGAGGGCGACGGCGGCAAGGCCGTACGCCCCGCGCTGGCGCTGCTCTCCGCCGAGGCCGCGGGCGCCTCCCCCGAGACGGGGCTGCCGGGCGCCGTCGCCGTCGAGCTGGTGCACAACTTCTCGCTGCTGCACGACGATCTGATGGACGGTGACGAACAGCGCCGCCACCGCGACACCGTCTGGAAGGTCCACGGCCCCGCGCAGGCCATCCTCGTCGGGGACGCGCTCTTCGCGCTGGCCAACGAGATACTGCTGGAGCTGGGCACCGCGGAGGCGGGCCGCGCCACCCGCCGTCTCACCACCGCCACCCGCAAGCTCATCGACGGGCAGGCCCAGGACATCTCCTACGAGCACCGCGAGCGGGTCACCGTCGAGGAGTGCCTGGAGATGGAGGGCAACAAGACGGGCGCCCTGCTCGCCTGCGCCGTCTCCATCGGCGCGGTGCTCGGCGGCGCCGACGACCGTACGGCCGACGCGCTGGAGTCCTACGGCTACCACCTGGGCCTCGCCTTCCAGGCCGTCGACGACCTGCTCGGCATCTGGGGCGACCCGGACGCCACGGGCAAGCAGACCTGGAGCGATCTGCGGCAGCGCAAGAAGTCCCTGCCCGTCGTCGCCGCGCTCGCCGCCGAGGGCCCCGCCTCCCGGCGGCTGGCCGAGCTGATGACGGCCGACGCGAAGAAGAGCCAGGCGGAGTTCGAGGACTTCGACGAGGCGGAGTTCGCCGCCCGTGCCGCGCTCATCGAGCAGGCGGGCGGACGCGAGTGGACGTCCCAGGAAGCACAGCGGCAGCACACCACCGCCATCGCCGCACTGGACACCGTGGACATGCCGGGGCACGTGCGCGACCAGCTCGTGGCGCTGGCGGACTTCGTGGTCGTACGACAGCGGTAGGACCCCTTCGCGCAAACGGCCCACATGTGGCTGGCCCGACCGTGAAGCAGGGGGCAAACTCGCTAACTTCGGACACATCGGAAGGGAAAGCGATGACAGCCACCACAGACGGCAGCACCGGGTCCGTGGGCCCACGCGCGCTCTCCACCACGAAACACCCGGGGGAGGGGCAGGGTCCGGATGCCGCGGACCCGGACGGCCCCGAAGCCCTCGCGGCCCGCGTCACGGCGCGCGCCGTCGAGCATCTGCTGGCCCGTCAGGACGAGGCGGGCTGGTGGAAGGGCGATCTGGAGACCAACGTCACCATGGACGCCGAGGACCTGCTGCTGCGCGAGTTCCTCGGCATCCGCGACGAGGCAACCACCGAGGCCGCGGCCCGCTTCGTCCGCGCGCAGCAGCGCGAGGACGGCACCTGGGCCACCTTCCACGGCGGCCCAGGCGACCTCTCGACGACCATCGAGGCGTACGTCGCGCTCCGGCTCGCCGGGGACGCGCCCGGCGAGCCGCACATGGAGCGCGCCTCGCGGTGGGTCAGGGAGCGGGGCGGGGTCGCCGCGAGCCGCGTCTTCACCCGCATCTGGCTGGCGCTCTTCGGCTGGTGGCGCTGGGAGGACCTGCCGGAGCTGCCGCCCGAGCTGATCTACCTCCCCAAGTGGTTCCCGCTCAACATCTACGACTTCGGCTGCTGGGCCCGCCAGACCATCGTCCCGCTGACCGTCGTCTCGGCGAAGCGCCCCGTGCGCGCCGCGCCCTTCGCCCTGGACGAGCTGCACCGCGACCCCGCGCGCCCGGGCCCGGCGCGGCCCATGGCCCCCGTCACGAGCTGGGACGGGGTCTTCCAGCGGCTGGACCGCGCGCTGCACGCCTACCGCAAGGTCGGCTCCCGCAGGCTGCGGCGCGCCGCGCTGCGGGACGCGTCGCGCTGGATCATCGAGCGGCAGGAGAACGACGGCTGCTGGGGCGGCATCCAGCCCCCCGCCGTCTACTCACTGATCGCGCTGCGCCTCCTCGGCTACGACCTCGACCACCCCGTCATGCGCGCCGGACTGGAGTCCCTGGACCGTTTCGCCGTCTGGAAGGACGACGGCAGCCGCATGATCGAGGCGTGCCAGTCCCCGGTCTGGGACACCTGCCTGGCCACCATCGCGCTCGCCGACGCCGGGCTGCCCCGCGACCACCCCGCGCTGGTCAAGGCCGCCGACTGGATGCTGGGCGAGGAGATCGTACGGGCCGGGGACTGGGCCGTGCGCAGACCCCAACTCCCGCCCGGCGGCTGGGCGTTCGAGTTCCACAACGACAACTACCCCGACATCGACGACACCGCCGAGGTCGCCCTCGCGCTGCGCCGCGTGCGCCATCACGACCCGGCGCGGCTCGACGGCGCCGTCGAGCGGGCCGTGCGCTGGACCTTCGGCATGCAGTCACGCGACGGCTCCTGGGCCGCCTTCGACGTCGACAACACCAGCCCCTTCCCCAACCGGCTCCCCTTCTGCGACTTCGGCGAGGTCATCGACCCGCCGTCCGCCGACGTCACCGCGCACGTGGTGGAGATGCTCGCGGCCGAGGGCAGGCAGCACGACCCGCGCTGCCGCAAGGCCATCGCCTGGCTCCTCGCGGAGCAGGAGGCCGACGGCTCCTGGTTCGGCCGCTGGGGCACCAACTACCTCTACGGCACCGGCTCGGTCGTCCCCGCGCTCGCCGCAGCCGGGCTGCCCGCCTCGCACCCCGCGATCCGGCGCGCCGTGTCCTGGCTGGAGAGCGTGCAGAACGAGGACGGCGGCTGGGGCGAGGACCAGCGCTCCTACCGCGAGGCCGACTGGGCGGGGCGCGGCGCGTCCACCGCTTCGCAGACCGCCTGGGCGCTGCTCGCGCTGCTCGCGGCCGGTGAGCGGGAGTCGCCCGCCGTCGGGCGCGCCGTCGGCTGGCTCGCGCGCACGCAGTGCGAGGACGGCTCCTGGGACGAGCCGCACTTCACGGGGACGGGCTTCCCCTGGGACTTCTCGATCAACTACCACCTGTACCGGATGGTCTTCCCCGTCACCGCGCTGGGCCGCTATCTGCACGGCGACGGACTCGTACCCCGGGAATCCTGATGGGCGCGGCGCGGGGTCCGGTTCCGGAGGGCGCGCCGGACGTGCGGGGCGCCCCCGGCGCCTCCGGCGCCCCGGGGTCCGCTTCGCCGGAGCCGCTGCTGGTCGCCTGCGCGCTGGGCATCGAGCGGCTCGCGCTGCGCGGCGCCGCGCAGCGCGCGGGCGCCGCCGTCACCCTCCTGCGGACGGGGATGGGCCCGCAGGCCGCGGGCGCCGCCGTGGCCGCCGCGCTGCGCGGCGAGCCGGTGCCGGGCCGTACCGCCGTCGTGGCCACCGGCTTCTGCGCCGGGCTCGTGCCCGGCATGCACCCCGGGGATCTTGTTGTGGCCGACGCCACCCGGGCAGCCCCGGACACCTCGGGCGCCTCGAACGGTCCGGACTCCTCGGGCGGCAGCACCGCGTGCACGGGCACGGCCGCGCTCGCCGCAGCGCTGGAGGGCCTCGGGACGGTGCACACGGGCCTGCTCGCGGGTTCGGGCCACGTGGTGCGCGGCGCGGCGCGCGAGGAGCTGAGGGCCGCCACGGGGGCCGTCGCCGTGGACATGGAGTCGGCCGCCACGCTGGCCGCCGCTTCCGCCGTACCGGCCGGGCCGGGCGGACCGGGCAGGGGCAGGCCGGGTGGTCCCGCCGCTTCCCGGGCTTCCCCGGCCTCCCTCGCGCCCGCTGAGTCCGTCGCGCCCGTCGCTCCCGCACCCGCCGGGGCGCGTCCGCTTGCCGCCGTACGGGTGGTGGTGGACGCCCCCGGCCATGAGCTTGTCCGGATTGGGACACTGCGAGGTGGAATATCGGCATTCCGTGTTCTGCACGGTGTCCTGCCCGCGTTCCTCGAATGGCACCGATCCTTGCTGCTCCCCTGGAGGTGAGCGAGAAATGGCCATGCCCCTCCGCCAGACCGTGCGTATCGGCACCTATCTCTTCCAGCAGAAGCTCCGCCGCCGTGAGAAGTTCCCCCTGATCGTCGAGCTGGAACCGCTGTACGCCTGCAACCTCAAGTGCGAGGGCTGCGGCAAGATCCAGCACCCGGCCGGGGTGCTCAAGCAGCGCATGCCCGTCGCGCAGGCCGTCGGCGCCGTGCTGGAGTCCGGTGCCCCGATGGTCTCCATCGCGGGCGGCGAACCGCTGATGCACCCGCAGATCGGCGAGATCGTCCGGCAGCTCGTGGCGAGGAAGAAGTTCGTCTTCCTTTGCACCAACGCGATGCTGATGCGCAAGAAGATGGACGAGTTCACCCCGTCCCCCTACTTCGCCTTCGCCGTGCACATCGACGGGCTGCGCGAGCGCCACGACGAGTCCGTGGCCAAGGAGGGCGTCTTCGACGAGGCGGTGGAGGCGATGAAGGAGGCCAAGCGGCGCGGCTTCCGCGTCACCACCAACTCCACCTTCTTCAACACCGACACGCCCCAGACCGTCATCGAGGTGCTGAACTACCTCAACGACGATCTCAAGGTCGACGAGATGATGATCTCCCCGGCCTACGCCTACGAGAAGGCGCCGGACCAGGAGCACTTCCTCGGCGTGGAGCAGACCCGCGAGCTGTTCAAGAAGGCGTTCGCGGGCGGGAACCGGGGCCGCTGGCGGCTCAACCACAGCCCGCTCTTCCTCGACTTCCTGGAGGGCAAGGCCGACTTCGCTTGCACGGCCTGGGCCATCCCCAACTACTCCCTCTTCGGCTGGCAGCGCCCCTGCTACCTGATGAGCGACGGCTATGTGCCCACGTACAAGGAGCTGATCGAGGAGACCGACTGGAGCGCGTACGGGCGCGGCAAGGACCCCCGGTGCGCGAACTGCATGGCGCACTGCGGCTACGAGCCGACCGCCGTCCTCGCCACCATGGGCTCCCTCAAGGAGTCGATCCGGGCCGCGAGGGAGACCGTCAGCAGCGCCAAGTAGCCGACAGCCGCACGCGAACAGCCAGAGGCCAGAGGGGGGCCGGACCATGTCCTTGCTGGAGAGCATCAGAGGGCCACGGGATCTCGACGCACTGTCCATCGCCGACCTGGACGAACTCGCGGGCGAGATCCGCGAGTTCCTCGTCCAGGCGGTCTCGCGCACCGGTGGCCATCTGGGGCCGAACCTGGGCGTGGTCGAGCTGACCATCGCCCTGCACCGGGTCTTCGACTCGCCCGCCGACCGCATCCTGTGGGACACCGGGCACCAGTCCTATGTGCACAAGCTGCTGACGGGCAGGCAGGACTTCTCCAAGCTCAAGGGCAAGGGCGGCCTCTCCGGCTACCCCTCGCGCGAGGAGTCGGAGCACGACGTCATCGAGAACAGTCACGCCTCCACCGTGCTGGGCTGGGCCGACGGGCTGGCCAAGGCGGACGGCCTGTGCGGGCGCGAGCGGCACGTGGTGGCGGTGACAGGGGACGGCGCGCTCACAGGGGGCATGGCCTGGGAGGCACTCAACAACATCGCGGCGGCCGACGACCGCCCCCTCGTCATCGTCGTCAACGACAACGAGCGCTCCTACGCGCCGACCATCGGCGGCCTCGCCGACCACCTGGCGACGCTGCGCACGACCAACGAGTACGAGCGCGTGCTGGCCTGGGGCAAGGACGTGCTCCAGGCCACGCCCCTCGTCGGCAGGCCGCTCTACGAGTCCCTGCACGGCGCGAAGAAGGGTCTCAAGGACGCGGTGGCGCCCCAGGGCATGTTCGAGGACCTGGGGCTCAAGTACGTCGGGCCCGTCGACGGGCACGACATCGCCGCCGTCGAGTCGGCCCTGCGCCGCGCCAAGCGCTTCCGCGGCCCCGTCCTGGTGCACTGCCGCACCGAGAAGGGCCGCGGCTACGAGCCCGCGCTCGCGGACGAGACCGACCGCTTCCACACCGTCGGCCGGATGGACCCGGCCACCTGCGCACCGGTCGGCCCGGCCGCCGGACCCTCCTGGACCTCCGTGTTCGGCGCGGAGATGGTGCGGCTGGGGGCCGAGCGGCCCGATCTCGTCGCCGTCACGGCGGCCATGCTCGACCCGGTGGGGCTGAGCCCGTTCGCCGAGGCGTACCCGGACCGCGTCCACGACGTGGGCATCGCCGAGCAGCACGCCGCTGTCTCGGCCGCCGGCATGGCGGCGGGCGGGCTGCACCCGGTCGTCGCCGTCTACGCCACCTTCCTGAACCGCGCCTTCGACCAGGTGCTGATGGACGTCGCCCTGCACCGCTGCGGGGTCACCTTCGTCCTCGACCGGGCCGGGATCACCGGGCCCGACGGACCCTCGCACCACGGCATGTGGGACATGTCGCTGCTCCAGGTCGTCCCGGGGCTGCGCATCGCGGCACCCCGCGACGCGAACACGCTGCGCGCCGAACTGCGCGAGGCCGTCGAGGTGGACGACGCGCCGACGGTGGTGCGCTTCCCCAAGGAGGCGGTGGGGGAGCCCGTGCCCGCGCTGCGCACGGCCGGCGGCATGGACGTGCTGCGCGAGGTGCCCGACGGGCTGGGGCACGACGTGCTGCTGGTCTCGGTCGGCGCGCTGGCGCCCGCCTGCCTGGAGGCGGCGGCGCTGCTGGAGGAGCGGGGGCTGGGCGCCACGGTGGTCGACCCGAGGTGGGTCAAGCCCGTGGACGCGGCGCTCCCCGAACTGGCGCGGCGCTACCGGGCCGTCGCCGTCGTCGAGGACAACTGCCGTGCGGGGGGCGTCGGTTCGGCCGTGGCGCAGGCACTGCGCGACGCGGAGGTGCGGGTGCCGGTGTGCGCGCTGGGCATCCCCGCACGCTTCCTGGCCCACGCCAAGCGGGGCGAGATCCTGGCCGACATCGGCCTCACCCCCGCCGGGATCGCGGGCAGCGTGGCCACGACGCTGGCCCGCGCTTCGGCGCCGGCGCGCGCGGCCGGGTCCCGTACGGCCGGGAAGGGCGTCGGCGGAAGCCCACAGGAGAGCGCCAAGGGCACCAGGGGGAGCGCCGAGGGGAGCGCGAGAGCGAGCGAGGAGAGCACCGCGTGACCGACTTCGATCTGCCAGGACTCCTCGCGGAGCGCGCCGACGAGCGCTACGAGCTGCACGCCAGGCACCTGAACCACCAGTTGCCCCGCATGCTGCACACCATCGGTTTCGACAAGACCTACACGCGCGCCGAGGGCGCCTACTTCTACGACGCCGAAGGCCACGATTACCTCGACATGCTCGCGGGCTTCGGCGTCATGGGCCTCGGCCGCCACCACCCCGTCGTACGGCAGGCGCTCCACGACGTGCTCGACGCCTCGCTCGCCGACCTCACCCGCTTCGACTGCCCGCCCCTGCCGGGGCTGCTCGCCGAGAAGCTGCTCGCCCACGCGCCGGGGCTCGACCGGGTCTTCTTCGGCAACAGCGGCACGGAGGCCGTGGAGACGGCGCTGAAGTTCGCCCGCCGTGCCACGGGGCGGCCCAGGGTCCTCTACTGCGACCACGCCTTCCACGGGCTCACCACCGGCTCCCTCTCCGTCAATGGCGAGGAGGGCTTCCGCAAGGGGTTCGGGCCGCTGCTGCCGGACACCGCCGTGCCGCTGGGCGACCTGGCGGCGCTGGAGCGGGAGCTGCGCCGGGGCGGGGGCGACGTGGCGGCCCTGGTCGTCGAGCCGGTCCAGGGCAAGGGCGTGCACGAGGCGCCCCCCGGGTATCTGCGCGCGGCCCGCGAACTGCTCCACCGGCACGGCGCCCTGCTCATCGTCGACGAGGTGCAGACGGGGCTCGGGCGCACCGGCGACTTCTTCGCGTACCAGCACGAGGGGGACGGGGCGGACGGGGCGGACGAGGCCCCGGACCTGGTGTGCGTCGCCAAGGCGCTCTCGGGCGGTTATGTGCCCGTCGGCGCGACCCTCGGCAAGGAGTGGATCTTCAAGAAGGTCTACTCGTCCATGGACCGAGTCCTCGTCCACTCGGCCAGCTTCGGCGCGAACGCGCAGGCCATGGCCGCGGGCCTGGCGACCCTCGCGGTCATGGAGGACGAGGACCTGACGGGCAACGCGCGCCGCACGGGCGAGCTGCTGCGGGAGCGGCTGGCGGCGCTGGTGGACCGTTACGAGCTGCTGCACGACGTACGCGGCCGGGGCCTGATGATCGGCATCGAGTTCGGCAGGCCCAAGTCGCTGGGGCTGCGCGGGCGCTGGACGATGCTCCAGGCGGCCCGCAAGGGGCTGTTCGCGCAGATGGTGGTGGTGCCGCTCTTCCAACGGCACCGCATCCTGACGCAGGTCTCGGGCGACGAGCTGGAGGTGATCAAGCTGATCCCGCCCCTGATCATCGGCGAGCGCGAGGTCGAGCGCTTCGTGGACGCCTTCACCCAGCTCATGGACGAGGCGCACAGCGGGGGCGGTCTGCTGTGGGACTTCGGCCGTACGCTGGTGAAACAGGCCGTCGCGGCGCGGTAGCTGCCGGGAGTGCACCAGGCGTGCGTCGCGCCGGGGATTTTTGCCTCTGAGGCAAGAAAATTGCCCGGCAGGCAGGTCTCTGGCTCAATCGGAAGCATGAGCCCTGAATCCAGCGGCCTCCCCGACGAGCTGTCGGCGGTCGCCCCTCAGTTGCGTGACCTGCGAAGGGCCGCCGGACTGACCCTGGAGTCGGCCGCGGGCAGGGCGGGCCTGTCCCCCGCGTATCTGTCCCGCCTGGAGACCGGCCAGCGCCAGCCCTCGCTGCCCGTGCTGCTGGAGCTGTCCCGCTGCTACGGCACGACCGTCTCCGAGCTGCTCGGCGAGACCCCGCCGGGGCACCGCCCGGTGCTGCGCGCGGACGAGAGCGAGCCGACGGAGGCGGGCGGCTGGACGTACTGGCAGGCGGGCCGCCAGGGCCGGGCGATGCAGCCGCTGCGCGTGCACGTCCCGCAGGGCGCCCAGGGCGACCTGGTGCGGGTCCACCCCGGCGAGGAGTGGCTGTACGTGCTCGGCGGGCGGCTGCGGCTGGCGCTGGGCGAGGCCAGGCACGTGCTCGGGCCCGGGGACTCGGCGCACTTCGACTCCACCACCCCGCACCGCATCTCGGCGGCCACACCCGAGGGCGCCGACCTCCTCTTCGTCCACACCCTGCTGCGCAGCACGGCAACCGAGCTGTGCGTCGGCGGGCAGGGCTCCCGTACCCCGTGAAAGGCCAGGTCACCGCCATGGACACCGAGCAGCACGGGCCGCCTCCCGGCGAACAGGGCCCGCACGCCGCGTCCGCCGTACCGGCCGCGTCGCGGATGAACGAGGAGAGCCGCATCCCGCGCAGCCTCGCGGTCAGACTGTTTGTCTATCTGGTGGCCGGTCACCTGATCGCGTTCTTCTTCTTTCTGCTCTTCGAGCTGGGCGCGAGCCGCCAGTAGCGGAGGTTCCCCAGCGGGGGCCTCAGCCGTCGTGGGCGACCGGCTCGGAACCGGCGTCGAGCGCGTCGAGGACCGCATCGCCGTTCGCCCTCGCCCACTCGGTCAGCGTGTGGATCGGATCGATCAACGTCGCCCCGAGCGGGGTGAGTTCGTACTCGACGCGGGGCGGCGCCTCGGCGTAGGCGTGGCGGCGGACGAGCCCGTGCGCCGCCAGCCGCCGGAGCGTCTGGGTGAGCATCTTGCGGGAGATGCCGCCGATCAGCCCGATCAGCTCGCCATGGCGCACCGGGCCCCTGCTGAGGCCGTAGAGCACGACCACCGTCCACTTGTCGGCGATCAGCTCGACCGCCAGCCGTGCCGGACAGTCGGCGAGGAAGGGGTCACTGGGCCCGAAACCGCTCATGACCACCAAAGGTACCTGCTGGTTCCTTTCGGAAACATAGCTTGGGTTCTCCCCCCTTGAGCCAGGAGAATCATGCGAGTCATCACCCAGCAGACGCTCGGCGGTCCCGAAGCGCTCACCATCGTGGACGCGCCCCGGCCCCGGCCCCTCCCGACCGAGGTCCTCGTCCGCGTCAAGGCGATCGGGCTGAACCCGCTGGAGGCGCTCCTGCGCTCCGGCGAGTTCCCTCCGATGCTCGGCAGGCCGCCGTTCGTCCTCGGCTGGGACATCAGCGGTGTCGTCGAGGAGTCGCAGACATGGCGGTTCAGGCCCGGCGACGAGGTGCTCGGGATGCCGCTGTTCCCACGGGCGGCCAACGCGTACGCCGAGTTCGTATCGGCACCGGCGCTGCACCTGGCGCGCAAGCCCGCGTCGCTCTCGCACGCCGAGGCGTCGGCGCTGCCGGTCGTCGGGCTGACGGCGTGGCAGGGCCTCGTCGACCTGGGAGGCGTGACCGAGGGCGACCGCGTTCTGATCCACGGCGGCGGTGGCGGGGTCGGCCACGTCGCGATCCAGATCGCGAAGGCGCGCGGCGCGCATGTGATCACGACCGCGAGCGGGAGCAAGCGGAGGTTCGTCGAGGGCTTCGGCGCCGACGAGGTGATCGACTACACGGCGGCCGACTTCACCGAGGCGGTCCGCGACATCGACGTCGTGCTCGACACGCTCGGCGGCGACACCGCCGCGCGGTCGCTCGAAGTGCTCCGCCCAGGTGGCCACCTGGTGACGGCGGTCGCCATGGGCGACCCGGAGCTTGCCGCCGCGTACGAGGCGGCCGGCATGCGCTTCAGCGGCATCGCGGTCGATCCCGATCCGGTCGCCCTGCGAGGTCTCGTCGGACTCGTCGAGCAGGGCAGGCTCCGGGTGCACGTGGGGGAGACGTTCCCGTTCGAGCGGGTGGCCGACGCGCACCGGCTGCTCGACGGCGGCCACCTCCAGGGGAAGCTCGTCCTCACCGTCTGATCCCGTCACCGTCGCGGGTCCTCGCGCGGGCCCTCGCGCGGGGCCTCGCGTCGGCGAGGACGCCGACGACGTGGGGGCGGCGCCCGGCGGCTCAGCCCTCCAACAGCCGGTCCCGCAGCCGCTCCAGCGTCGCCGGGGACAGCTTCAGCCCCTCGGTCAGATACGCCTCGGCCCCGCCCCACCTCTCGTCCATCGCCTCGAAGGCGGCGGCGAGGTAGGTGGGGCGCGCGTCGAACAGCGGGGACAGCAGCTCCATCACCTCGGGCGACATGCCCGCGCGGGAGCTGGGGCTGCGGTGCACCTTGTAGCGCCGGTGCGGGGAGTTGGACTTCAGGTAGTCGGCCTCGATGGCCTCGCGCTCCACGCCGAGCGCCAGCAGCGTCACCGCGATGGACAGGCCCGCGCGGTCCTTGCCCGCCGCGCAGTGCATCAGCGCGGGCACGCTGTCCTCGGCGAGGGAGTGCAGCACCCTGCTGTGCTCCTCGGTACGCTGCCTGATCATGGTGCGGTACGAGCCGATCATCCGCTCCGCGCCCTGGTCGTCGGAGAGCACAGCGCGCAACTGGTCCAGCTCGCCCTCGCGCACCATCCGCCAGAACTCCGCGCCGTCGGCGGGGTCCGTCAGCGGGATGTTCACATTGCGCACGCCGGGCAGCGCGATGTCCGGGCCCTCCAGCGCCTGGTCGGCGGAGTTGCGGAAGTCGAAGACGGTGTGGAGCCCGAGCCCGCCCAGGAACGCCGCGTCCTCGTCCGTCGCGTGCGCGAGGTGGCCGCTGCGGAAGAGCACACCATGCCGTACCCGGCGCCCGTCCTCGGTCGGCAGCCCGCCGACGTCGCGGAAGTTCCGCACTCCGGTGAGGCTGGTCTCGGCGGACTGCTGGGTCACGGGCGCTCCTCGTCTCTGGGGTGGCCGATCGTCTCGTCTCTGAGGGCCGACCCTGCCGACGATACGACATGGGTGCCGTGGGCAATCAGTGCCGTGCGCGTGACTCCCGCGACAGCGCCCCGGGCTCCAGACCCAGCTCACGGGCCAGTGCCTCGTCGACCCAGACCTCCATGCGGCGGCGGGCGAGCGCACGCGGATACGCGGTCATCCGGACGGCGAGCCCGTCCAGCAGCGCGGTCAGCCGCCAGGCGGCGCCGTGCGGGTCCCCGCAGGTGAACTCACCGGCCTCGGTGCCCTCCGCGATCACCTCGGCCAGCGCGGACTTCCACCGCCTGTCCAGGTTCTCGCCGACGGCCCGCAGCTCCGGCTCCCGCAGCGAGGCGGCCCAGCCCTCGATCCACAGCTTCCAGCCCTTGGCCTGCCCCGTCGGCGCGTACCAGCGCACCGCGGCACGCAGCCGCCGCAGCGCCGTGCCGCGCCGTCCCAGGAGGGTGGTCAGCCGGTCGAGATCGCCCTCGGCCGCGTGCGCGAAGGCGGCGGAGACCAGCTTCTCCTTGGTGTCGAAGTGGTAGAGGACGAGCGCGTTGCTGATGCCCAGCTCCTTGGCGACGTCCGCGATGCGCAGTGCCGCGACCCCGCGCTCCTCGATCTGCCGGACCGCCGCGCCCAGCAGTTCCTCGCGCCGCTCCGCCACGCTTAACCGGACCCTTGCCACGCGGTCACCCTACACAGCGGGAGGGGCCTCGAAGCGCCCTCTCGCGCGGCCGTTGCCGGCCGTGGTCAGCGGCCCGGGACGGGCGCTGGCGGCGCTCGCGGCCCGCCTACCCTGGCGGGGTGAGCGACGAGCTGTTCCCGCTCCCGGCGGCCGAGGTCGCGCCGGGGGCCGTGCACCTGCCGGGCTGGCTGGACGCGGAGGCCCAGCGCGAGCTGCTCGCGGCGTGCCGCGAGTGGGCGATGCCGCCCGCCGGGCTGCGCACGGTGCGCATGCCCAGCGGCGCGCTGATGTCGGTGCGCCAGGTGAGCCTGGGATGGCACTGGTATCCGTACGGCTACGCGCGCACGGTGACCGACGGCGACGGCTCGCCGGTGAAGCCCTTTCCCGGCTGGCTGGGGGAGTGGGCACGTCAGGCAGTGCGGAGGGCGTACGGAGAAGAGCCGCACGCGGTGGCGTACGACATTGCGCTCATCAATTTTTACGACGATGAAGCGCGCATGGGGATGCACCGCGACAGCGACGAACACTGCGCCGCTCCCGTCGTTTCCTTCAGCCTCGGCGACGCCTGCGTATTCCGGTTCGGAAACGCGGAAAGCCGTGGGCGACCATGGGCGGATGTGCGGCTGCGCAGCGGCGACGCCTTTGTCTTCGGCGGCCCGAGCCGCCTCGCCTACCACGGCGTTCCCCGTACGGAACCCGGTTCCGGCCCGCCTGGGCTGGGGCTGCGCGGGCGGGTGAACGTCACCGTGAGGGCCCTCGGGGAATGAGGTAACTTCCGCATTCCGCAAGGGAGTTGTGATCGGATATTCCATTCAAACGAATGCCCGAGATTTTCACTCTTACGGGGCTGGCGAAGGGTGGCGAATATGTCATCCGCTTCCTTGCGGAGTTGTTGTGACAGCTAGCGTGGCAACGGCGCTGTGAGAGCCGTCGTGCCCCTGAGCGAGCCCGTCACCAGATCTCGACTTCACCGAGGATTCCGATGCCCGAACCTCTGAGTTACGCGGTGCAGACAGGAAGGGGAACGTCCGGTCCCGGTTATGTTCCGGCCGCTCCGGGCCCTCAGCAGGGCCCCTCCACCACACACGGAACACCCGGAGCACACGGTTCGCGGGGCCGCCACGGCAAGGCCCCCGCGCCCGAGACCGCCAAGGACGCCGCCGCGCGCCGGCGCATGGTGCGCATGGCCGTGCTCCCCGCCGGAATCGTCGCGGTGACCGCGTCCGCCGTCGTCGCCTACGTGATGACGGCCGAGGGCGGACTCGACGCGACCGGAGCCCCCACCGACGACAGCCACGGCACCGTGCTGTGGAGCGTCCTCGCGCTCGCCCTCCTGCTGGTCTGCGCCGCCGTCGCCGGAGGCGCCCTCCTCGCCTCCTCCGAGGCCAGGGGCACCGCCGAACGCTACGCCGCGCTGCGCCGCTCCACCGTACGCAGCCATGCCGAGGTCCGCGCCCTCCTCCAGCGTTTAGAACAGGGTGAGCGCCCCAGGCCGCGCAGCCAGCCGCCGCTGCCCGAACTCTCCGGTGACGCCGATGCGCTCGACCTCCTCGCCCACGAACTCGGCCGCGCCCAGCGCGCGGCGGAGGCCGCCGTCACCGATGCCGCCGCGCTCGTGCGCAGCAGTTCCAACGGCAGCGACGAGAAGGTCGAGGTCTTCGTCAACCTCGCCCGCAGGCTCCAGTCGCTCGTCCACCGAGAGATCGAGCTGCTGGACGAGCTGGAGAACGAGGTCGAGGACCCGGACCTGCTCAAGGGCCTCTTCCACGTCGACCACCTCGCCACCCGCATCCGGCGCCACGCCGAGAACCTCGCCGTCCTCGGCGGCGCGGTCTCCCGCCGCCAGTGGAGCAGGCCCGTCACGATGACCGAGGTGCTCCGCTCGTCCATCGCCGAGGTGGAGCAGTATCCGCGGGTCAAGCTCGTGCCCCCGATCGAGGGCACGCTGCGCGGGCACGCGGTCGCCGACATCATCCACCTGCTGGCCGAACTGGTGGAGAACGCCACCGTCTACTCCGCGCCCCAGACGCAGGTCCTCCTGCGGGCCCAGCACGTCACGGCGGGGCTCGCCGTCGAGGTCGAGGACCGCGGCCTGGGCATGACGGCGGCCGAGCAGAACCGCATGAACGCGGTGCTCTCGGACCCCGAGCCCATCGACGTGGCGGAGCTGCTCCAGGACGGCAGGATCGGCCTGTTCGTCGTCTCGGCCCTCGCACGGCGGCACGGCATCGTCGTACAGCTCCAGAGCAACATCTACGGCGGCGTCCAGGCCGTGCTGGTCCTGCCCCGCGTCCTCCTCGGCGACAACACGGAGAGCGTGGGCAAGCACGACGGGTCCCCGGAGGACGGCGCCTCCCCGACGGCGGCCACAGCGACGGCGCGCGCCGCGCGCGCCCGTGCCGAGTACGCGGCCGAGCCCGAGCGGGGGACCGGCCGGGCCATACCCGGGCAGGCCGCCCGGCCCTCCCTCCCGGAGGCCGCCCCGGATCAGGGCCCGCGCCCGCCCGAGCGGCAGGGTCTGCCAGCGCGGACCGCCCCCTCCGGGCGGAACGGGAGCAGCGGTAACCACGGGAACGGGGAGCGGCCCCCGGCGCGGACGGCCGTCAGCGCACCGTACGAGCCGCCCGTACCGCCGGAGCCGGAGCAGGAGCCGCAGTACGCGCCGCAGGTGCCGGAGCCGTACGCGTCGGCGGCCCCGCACACGCCCCGCGCTCCCCACGCCCCCCGCGCCCCCCACGTCGAGCCGTCCCCGCTCCCCGTGCCGGGCGAGCCGCACCACGCCCCGAACGGGCACGGCGAAGCGGCCACCGCGCCCGCACCCGCGCCCGCATCCGTGCCCGCCCCCACCCCGTACCCCGCCCCCCACGGCCTCGGTGACGCGGAAGGGCCGCGCCCCCGGCTGCCCCGGCGCAGGCGCCAGGAACACCTCGTGCCCGAGCTGCGCGATCCCCCCAAGGCGCGCGGCCTCACGGACGGCGACGCCGACCAGGGGCACGACCCCGGTCTGATGGCCGCCTTCCGCAGGGGCACCAGCCTCGCCGAAGCCTCCGAGGGCGCCGAAGCACCCGGCGCCCCTCCCCCCGCCGCCGGAGGGAGCCTCCCCCTTCCGGCCCCGGGTGGGGACTCCCCCCGTACCGCCCGTTGAGCGCGGGCCATCCGCCCCAAGGAGAAGAACGCGATCATGGTGAGCGAAGCGCCCATCGGCCAGCCGACAGATCTCTCCTGGCTGCTGACCGGACTCGTCCAGCGCGTGCCGCACTCGCACAGTGCCCTCCTGCTGTCCTCGGACGGCCTGGTGAAGTCCGCGCACGGTCTGGAGCCCGATACGGCGGACCACATGGCGGCCCTCGCCTCCGGCCTCTACTCCCTGGCGCGCAGCGCAGGGGTGCGCCTGGGCGAGGGCGGTGAGGTACGGCAGGTCGTGGTCGAGCTGGAGAACTCGCTCCTCTTTGTCTCCACAGCGGGGCAGGGGGCGTGCCTGGCCGTGCTCGCCGACCGGGACGCCGACGCCGCCGTGCTGGGCTACGAGATGGCGATGCTGGTCAAGAGCGTCCGGCCCTACCTGGCGACCCCGGCCAGGCAGCCGGCCGGACACTGAGCCGCGACATGCGAGGCGACCCCGTGGACCCCGTGGACCCTGTGGGGGGCGGGCCCTGGCTGGACGACGAGGCCGGCCGGCTGATCCGCCCGTACACGGTCTGCGACGGCAGGACCAAGCCCTCGGCACACTTCGACCTGATGACCCTGGTGATGGCCACGGGGTCGCGCCCCCAGAGCTATCTGGGCCCGGACCACAGCCATGTGCTGGGGCTGTGCGGCGGGCCCGTCTCGGTCGCCGAACTCGCCGCGCAGATACGGCAGCCCGCGGTGGTGACCAAGGTGCTGCTGTCCGACCTCGTGGACTGCGGCGCCATCACCGCGCGAGCCCCCACGCACACGGCGCGGGGGGCCGACCCGACCGACCGAGATCTGCTGGAGGCGGTGCTGGATGGGCTCCGTAAACGACTCTGAGGCGAGCGGCGCCGATCCGTTCCCGACCGCGCTGAAGATCCTGGTCGCGGGCGGCTTCGGGGTCGGCAAGACCACCCTCGTCGGCGCGGTGAGCGAGATCGAGCCGTTGAGCACGGAGGAACTGCTGACCCAGATCAGCGCGGCGACGGACAGCCTGGAAGGCGTGGAGAACAAGTCCACGACGACCGTCGCCATGGACTTCGGGCGCATCACGCTCGGCGCCGACCACGTCCTCTACCTCTTCGGCACCCCCGGCCAGGAGCGCTTCTGGTTCATGTGGGACGAGCTGTCGGCCGGGGCGCTGGGCGCCGTGGTGCTCGCCGACACCCGCAGGCTCGAACACTGCTTCGCGGCCGTGGACTTCTTCGAGCGGCGGCGGATCGGCTTCATCATCGCCGTCAACGAGTTCGACGGCTCCTTCCGGTACGACCCGGAGGAGGTGCGCGCCGCCATAGACCTCAAACCCGACGTGCCTGTGGTGCTCTGCGACGCCCGGCAGGCCAGCTCCGGCACCCAGGTGCTGGTGTCCCTCGTCCAACATCTGATCGATTCAAGGAGCGCGCATGGCCCCGATGTCGTATGACCCGACCAGCCACCTCCTGCTCACCCCGGAGGACGCCGAGGCGCCCCGCAGGGTCGTGCGGCTGAGGGAGCTGGGGATCGGCGACGCACCCGTACCCGAGTTCGACGACTTCGCTCGCAACCTGGCCCGGGTGACCAGTGCTCCGTACGCGATGGTGAATTTCATCGACGAGCACAGGCAGTACTTCGCCGGGCTCTACACGCCCGCCGTCGACCAGGCCGTCGAGCTGGAGCCCTCCGGTTCCACTTCCGCGCAGCCCGGCCGCGTCATGGCCCGCGACCACGGCTACTGCCCGCACGTGATCGTGCGACGCAAGGCGCTGGTGCTGGAGGACGTGTGCGACTACCCGCGCTTCGCGGGCAACCCCGTGGTCGACGAGATCGGCATCCGCTCCTACCTCGGCGCCCCCCTGATGGACCGCACCGGCATGGCGCTCGGCACGGTCTGCGTCGTCGACCAGGAGCCCCGGCCGTGGGGGCGCCAGGGGCTGGAGACCATCAAGTCGATGGCCGCCGAACTGGTGGAGCAGATCCGCCGGAGGGAACTGGGGGCCGTCTGACCTGGCCCCGTGCCCCGCCCTTCTCCCGGGCACGCGGACGAGGGACGGGCGGGGCGGCGCAGGAGGGCAGGGGGCCGGGGGCCGGGGTGTCAGGGCAGCGCCGGGCTCGGATCCTTCCGCACCACGTCGGCGAGCCGGTCCGACCAGGAGCCCTTCGCGGTGCCCATGGCCACCTCGCCCAGCCGCAGCCGCTGGATGTCGGAGGTGCCGGCGGGCGCGAAGATGTGGTGCGCGTCGCGCAGATAGCGCTCCACGGGGCGGTCGGTGAACAGGCCGCAGGCGGCGTGGATCTCCATGGCGTTGCGGGCCGAGTCCAGCGCGTACTCGACGTTCACCAGCTTGGCGTTCATCAGCTCCGCGTCGCACGCCACGCCCTGGTCCAGCAGATGCACGGCGTGGTAGGCGGCGAGCCGCGCGAGCATGAGCCGGGACTGCATCTGGCCCAGCTTGAGCTTGATGGCACCGAGGTCGGCCAGCGCGGAGCCGTAGCGCTGCCGGTGTGCGCAGAAGGCCGTGGTCTCGTCCAGGATCGCCTGGTGGATGCCCAGGGAGACGGCGGTGAGGTTGGCCCGCCCGTACAGGACGCTGGAGGAGTACGCGACGGAGAGCCCGTCGCCCTCCTCGCCGAGGACGTTGGCGGCGGGGACGCGGCAGTTCTCGAAGCGCAGTTCGCCGAAGCTGAAGCCGTGCAGGCCCATGGTCTCGCGCTGGCGCGCGAGGACGCAGCCGGGGCGGTCCGACTCGACGAGGAAGGCCGTCAGTCCTTGGGAACCCGGGCCCGTGCGCATGACCACACCGTGCAGATCGCCGACGTGACTGTTGCCGACGTAGACCTTGCCGCCGTTGAGCACCCACTCGTCGCCGTCGCGCACCGCGGAACTGGTCATGCCCAGCACGTGGCCTCCGGATCCGTGCTCGGTCACGGCGATGGTGGGCAGGCAGTCGCCGGAGGCGATCGCGGGAAGCCAGGTCTTCTTCTGCTCCTCGTTGCCGAAGTGAATGATTTTCGCGGCGCCGAGCTGGGACGCCTGGACCATCGCGCCCATCGCGCCGCTGACCCGGGACAGCTCCTCGATGATGACCGTCTTGGCGAGGTGGCCAGCACCCATGCCCCCGTACGCGCTGGGGACGGTGGCCCCTATCCACCCCTGCCGGGCTATGCGCCGGGAGAGGGGCAGGGACGCCGTGCGGTCCGCCTCCATCGCCGGTATCCGGGGCTTGACCTCCCGCTCCGCGAACTCCCGTACCGCAGCGCGCAACTGCTGGTGACGGTGGTCCGTGAAGTATCGATCCATGACGAGCCCTCCTCCGCGGTGTGCCTCCGCCGGGGTGACAGACGGAGGGTCTTCATCGGCAGCGGTCCCGTCCCGACGAGTCCGGCGGATGTCCCGTGCACGGCACCGGGAAACGCATGGGCTGGCGGCGGCTGCGACCGGAGGTTTTTCCTTTTCTGACCGAGCCGGACCGTTCGGGGCGGGGAGTGGGAGTTGTTCGCGATCTGACGGCGTGTTCAGTACCCCCCGAGCATTACCCATTGGCATAGCCCTATTCCCAGTGACGTTGGCGTGTTCCGATGCGCCGCTGAATGAGGGTGTTATAGGCGAGGTGAGAGAAACTGTGCGAAGCCGTTGATGATCAGGCGCCGCGCGGCGCGGGGAGTGGGGTGGGAACCCGACACTCTTCACGGTCAACCGTGAACCGGCGCGCACGGCGCTGGTGCCGTATCGCGGCACCGGACCGCACTCCGGGGAACCGCGACGACTCGCCGTACTGCCGTTTGTTGAACTCGAAATGGCGCTTCCGGTGGTCGGAGAACCCCGACAGGCGTCCGGAGGGATTTCATCGTCCCGGCTACGACGGCAGTGCCTGGGACCGTATCCCGGTGCCGTCGAACAAGAAGACCGAGAAGACCGAGGGCTGTCGCGAGCCCGTCCGTCTGGATATCGAATACCCCTGGACCGGATACGAGAAGCCCGCGCCGCCTTGAATCCCCCACGAGTTCGATGCGTCGGTTCCTGCCGGCGCACGGGCGGGCGGTGACCGTGGCGACGATGCCGCGGGCCGTCTTCTTCCCGCCGACCGCACCTGCCACTACGGTTACCGCCTGTGAGCGGTCTGACGCGACCGGCGGGACGACGGAAGGCGGGCGACGTGGCAGTGGACGAGGCGCGGCGGGACTTCACGACGGTGGCGGACGGTACACCCGTCGCCACCTACACCTGGCTGCCGCAGGGCACACCACGCGCCCTGGTGCAGATCGCGCACGGCGCTGCCGAGCACGCCCAGCGCTACGATCGCTTCGCCCGCTACCTGACCGCGCACGGCTACGCCGTGGCCGCGTCCGACCACCGCGGCCACGGCGGCACGGCCCAGCACACCGGCGGCTACGGCGTGGTGGGGGAGAGCGGCTGGCGCGCGACGGTCGAGGACCTGAAGGCGGTCGGCGACCGCGTGCGGGCCGAACTGCCCGGGGGCCTTCCCCTCGTCTTCCTCGGGCACAGCATGGGCTCGCAGCTGGCCCGGGACTACGCGCAGGAGTACGGGCAGGAGCTGGCCGGGCTCGTCCTGTCGGGGACGTTCCGCTCGCTGCCGGGCAGCGAGGCGGAGACCGACATCCGGCGGCTGGAGCGGGAGATCGAGCGGGGCGGAAGGGACGCGGCCTCGGACTTCGTCCCCGAACTCTTCGGCTCCTTCAACGACCCGTACCCCCACCGCACCGGCTTCGAGTGGCTTTCGCGCGACGAGGAGGAGGTGGACGTCTACGCCGTCGACGCGCGCTGCGGCTTCCCCTTCAGCGCCGGGCTCGCCCTGGACTGGGTGCGCGGGTCACGCAAGATCAACGATCCGGAGCAGCTCGGCCGCGTCCCCCGCGAACTGCCGGTGCACATCGCGGTGGGCGACCAGGACCCCTGCAACCAGGGGATGACGCTGGTCTACGAACTCCTGGAGGACTTCCGCTACCGGGGGCTGCGCGATCTGACCTGGCGCGGCTACGCGGGCGCGCGGCACGAGATCCTCAACGAGACCAACAGGGACGAGGTCCAGGCCGACCTGCTGGCGTGGCTGGACAAGCACGTCTGACGCGGCTCGGCCGTCCGGCGCGCGCAGGAGCGCCGGAGCCGTCCGACGGCGCTGACGTCCGACGGTGCTGACGCGTCCGGCCGCCGTGCCCGTCGGACGCGTCAGCGTCAGCGCCGGCCGCCCCGTCAGGCCGAGGCCGCCCAGTCGTGGGCGAACTCGTCGGCCGAGGCGGGCCGCGCGTAGAACCAGCCCTGTGCCGTGTCGCAGCCCAGTTCGCGCAACTGGTCCGCCTGGTGCTCCGTCTCCACGCCCTCCACCGTCACGGCCAGTCCCAGCGCGTGCGCCAGTGAGACGATGCCCTCCACGAAGGTGACGTCCACCGGGTCGGCGGGGTGGCGCTGGAGCCCCTGGGTGAAGGAGCGGTCCAGTTTCAGCGTGGTCGCGGGCAGCCGCCGCAGGTTGGCGAGGTTGGAGTAGCCGGTGCCGAAGTCGTCCAGCGCGATGTCCACGCCCAGTTCGGCGAGTTGGCGCAGCGGCTTCAGCTCGTCCTCGTCGGCCCCGATCAGCGCGCTCTCGGTGACCTCCAGGCAGAGCGAGGAGGGGGCGACCCCGGCCGCCTCCAGGACGCTGATGGTGTCCTGCACCAGGTCCGGGTGGTGCAGTTGGCGCGGCGACAGGTTGACGTTCACCCGCAGCGGCCGGTCCTGCCGGGCCCGCGCGCTCCCGTACCGCTCCTGCCACGAGCACGCCTGGCGCACGGCCTGCTCCAGCACCCAGCGCCCGAGCGGCACGATGAGCCCGGTGTGCTCGGCGAGGGGGATGAAGCGGTCAGGGCCCAGCCTGCCGTGGACCGGGTGCTTCCAGCGGACCAGCGCCTCGGCGCCGTCGACCCGACCGTCGCTCATCCTTATCAGCGGCTGGTACTCCAGGAAGAACTCGTCCCGCTCCAGCGCGCCCGGCAGATGGTTGGTGAGGCTGTGGCGGTCTATGGCGCGCGCGTCCGAGTCCGGGTCGGCCAGCTCGTAGCGGTTGCCGCCCGCGTCCTTCGCCCGGTACATCGTGATGTCCGCGCTGCGCAGGACCTCCTCGGGGCGCAGTTCGCCGCTGGGCCCCTCGACGATGCCGATGCTCGCCCGTACGGACAGATCGCGCCCGTCGATGGTGATCGGGGTCGCGAGCGCGGCCAGTGCCTGACGGGCCAGTTCGGTGACGTCCTCGCGGCCCGCAGGGTCGGTGATCAGGGCCACGAACTCGTCGCCGCCGATGCGCGCCACGAGGTGCCCCGGCGCCGCCGTACAGGACTGGAGCCGTTCGGCGACGGAGATCAGCAACTGGTCGCCGACCGCGTGGCCGAGGCTGTCGTTGACCGCCTTGAAGCCGTCGATGTCGAGATAGCACAGCCCGAAGCGCTTGACCCCGCTGGACGAGGAGAGGATGCGGTCCAGGCGCTCGGAGAACAGGGTGCGGTTGGGCAGTCCGGTCAGCTCGTCGTGCGTGGCCTCGTAGCGCAGCCGCAGATGGAGCAGCCTGCGCTCGGTGATGTCCTCCATCAGGGCCAGTTGGTAGCGGGGTTCGCCGTCGGCGTCGCGCAGCAGGGAGACGGTGAGGTTGGTCCACAGGACCGTGCCGTCGGGGCGCTGGTACGGCTTCTCGACGCGGAAGTGGTCGCGCTCGCCGCGCACCAGCTCGCGGTGGAGCCGCCACACCTCGGGGGCGTCGTCCGGGTGCACCCACTCGTTGACGTTCCGCCTGCGCATCTCCTCCTCGGAGCGCCCGAACATGCGGGCCAGCGCGCCGTTCGCGTCGCGGATGCGGCCGTCCATGTCGGCGATGCTGATGCCGATGGTGGTGTCCTTGAACACCGCGCGGAACCGCGTCTCGCTGGCGTGCAGCGCCTCCTCGACGGCGGTCTGCGCGGCCAGCGCGGCGCGCGAGAGCGACTCCTGCTCGCCGAGCGTGCGGTCGCGCAGGGTCTGCGAGAAGCCCGCCGCGATGGCGTGCTGGAGGCGCGCGCAGCGCGCGCCCGCCTCGTCGGCCGGCAGGACGGGCGCGGCCTCCGGGTCGGCGGCGTACAGCGCGAGGTACGACTCGACGACGCCGAGGGCGTGCGGCAGCGCGTCCGGGCTGGTGCAGTGCCCCTCCACCAGCGCCTTGCCGACCTCGCGCCCCACGGCGGGCGAGAACGGCTGCGCGTGCAGGGCCTCGGCCAGCTTCCGCGCCAGCGGGTAGAGGTAGTCGGCGAACTCGGCGCGGGTCATGGAGGTCTGGGTCGCCGGATAGATGGCGCGGCTCCAGATCGTCGCGAACCTGCGGAGGCCGTCGTGCGGCTGTGTGTCTGTCTCTTTCTCGTCGAGCCCGTGGCGCTCGTGCGGCCCGGAATTCACCCGTCGATTCCCGCCTTGCGGCCCACACCCGCGAACCCGCTGAGGACGACGCTGTCCTCCAGCTCGGGCGGGCTGTCCGGTCGCCAGTGGGGGAGGGTCACCAGTCCGGGATCGACCATCGCGAAGCCGTCGAAGAAGCGCGCGATCTCCTCGTGGGAGCGCATGACGAGCGGGGAGCTGGCCTTGCGGTAGACCTCCTGGATGCCCGTGCCGCCGTCGTTTCTCGGGCTCTCGCCGGGCGAGGCGTGGGTGACGACGAGCAGGCTGCCGGGGGCGAGCGCGTCGCCCAGTCTGGCGACGGTCTTCCACGGGTCGTCGCGGTCCTCGATGAAGTGGAGCAGCGCGACGAGCATCAGCGCCACGGGGCGGTCGAGGTCGATCAGCCGCTCCAACTCGGGGCTGTCGAGGATGTCCTGCGGCGAGCGGAAGTCGGCGGAGACGATGTCGGCGCCCTCGTTCCCGTTCAGCACGGCGCGGCTGTGCGCGACGGCGACCGGGTCGTTGTCGACGTAGACCACGCGGGCCGCCGGATCGGTGGTCTGGGCCACCTCGTGGACGTTGCCGAAGGTGGGGATGCCGGAGCCGATGTCCAGGAACTGGGTGACGCCCTCGCCGATGGCGTAGCGGATCGCGCGGCGCATGAAGGCACGATTCGCCTGCATGATCTTGGGAAGCCCCGGCCACGCGGCGATGGCGCGCTCGGCGGCGGCGCGGTCCACCTCGAAGTTGTGCGATCCGCCCAGATAGTAGTCGTACATGCGGGACACGCTCGGCTTGTTCAGGTCTATGCCCTGTGGGGCCCAGGCGGGACGTTCCATCTAGGGGTCTCCAGCTCGTTCAGCTCTCCGCGGCTTCCCGTCGGGTCATGAGGCTACTGACCCTGACACTGTGGTTGGAAGGAAACGGGAACTCTACGGCTGGATCTTGTCAGCTCGTGCGGGAGTTACCGGGGCATAGCGCCCCGGCTTCGTCATCGCCGTGCTGACTCCCGGCACCGCGCCCGTTCCTCGGAGGCTTATTACCCGCCAGTGGGGTCCGCCAGACGGTCCGGAAGGCGCGGACTCCGGCCAAGTGGAATGGAACGGGCGGCGGTTGAAGAGTAAACCACGTAGGAGCGGCTCGCCATGGGGTTGCGGCAGCCTTTGAGGGTGCGCCCCGGGGACGCGCGCACCCGGGCCCCCTGCGCGCGGGCGCGCCCGAAACGGAGCGCGTCCCCGGTGCCCCTCGGGGTTTCGTTCGCGTGCTGCGGGCCGGTGGGTGGGTTGTGCCCACCCTCCCCCAGCTACCGCTGGGAGGTGCCCCCTCGCCATGCGGAACGCCTGCCCACAACAGTTGGAGCGGACCGGAGGCTGGCCACCGGGTGGGAGGTGGTGCGGTGGGGTGTCCCCGCAGGTCGAGCAAGTCACCGGCGGGAAGCCGTAAACGAGACCTTCACGCCGAGGAGACACCCCGGCGCGGCGCCGACCCCCACCACACACGGGCCCCATAACCACGGTCGAAACCCGGAATCACGCGGCGCCAGCCGCGACGCACCGTCACCACACGCCGCGCCGTAGCCACCGGCCCGCACCCGGAAACGGCGCCCCGCCACCCCCTGCGTGAAGCGGCACAAAAATCAGCGCGGGACCCTACGGCACCCACCACACCGGCCAGCCGTCCCGCGCAACACCCCCGACGCACGAAGCACCCTCGTTTCCTTCCGCACCCCGCGAAGGGGTTCGCATGGGCATGATGTTTAATTGCGAGGCATTCGCAATAACAGTTGATTATCAGCAGGGATGTGTGACGCATGACGGCCCGGACGGTACGGACAGTCGCCGCGAGTGCGACGGCAGCGGTGGTGCTGGCGGGCGCCGGGGCGTGCTCGGCGCCGGGCGGCGACGGCGCGGGCGGCGGCGTGGGCGCCGAGGACGCGGTGACCGTCGGCGTGGCCCAGGAGCCCGAGACCCTCAGCCCGCTGCTCGGCTACGGCAAGGAGGGCAACTCGAAGATCTTCGACGGGCTGCTCACCCACGACGCCGACATGAAGCTCAAGCCGGCGCTGGCCACCGGCCTGCCCGAGGTCGGCGACGGCGGCAAGACATACACGTACACCCTCCGCGAGGGCGTGAAGTTCAGCGACGGCACCCCCTTCACCGCCGATGACGTGGTCTTCACGTACGAGACCATCCTCGACAAGAAGACCAACAACGCCTCCAAGAGCGAGCTGGACGCCCTCGACAGCGTCAAGGCCGACGGCGACCACAAGGTCGTCTTCCGGCTGAAGTACCCCTACGCGGCCTTCGCCGAGCGCACCGTCCTGCCCATCGCGTCCAAGAAGGCGGCGAGCGGCCAGGACGTCAACTCGGGCCCGTACAACACCAAGCCGGTCGGCACGGGCCCGTACGTGCTCACCGGCTGGCGCAAGGGCGAGAAGCTCAGCTTCAAGGCCAACCCCCGCTACTGGGGCGGCGCGCCGAAGGTGAAGCGGTTCACCGTCGCCGTCATCGAGGACGACGACGTGCGCGCCACCCGCCTCCGCTCCGGCGATCTCGACGGCGCGATCCTGCCGCCCAACCTCGCCAAGTCCTTCAAGGGCGACAGCGGCAAGCGCACCCTGAACGCCAAGACCGCCGACTACCGCGCCGTCACCCTCCCCACGGGCAACAAGGTGACGGGCGACACCGACATCCGCCGCGCCCTCGACCTCGCCGTCGACCGCGACGCCATGGTCAAGTCCATCCTCAACGGCGCGGGCAAGCCCGCCTACGGCCCGCTGCCCACCGACAGCCCCTGGTTCGCCAAGGGCACCGAGCGCGCGCACGACCTCTCCGCCGCGAAGAAGCTCCTCGACAAGGCGGGCTGGAAGCCGGGCGAGGACGGCATCCGCGAGAAGGACGGCGAGCGCGCCGCGTTCACCCTCTGGTACTTCTCCGGCGACAAGCTCCGTCAGGACCACGCCCTCGCCTACGCCTCCGACGCCAAGAAGGCGGGCATCGACGTCAAGGTGCAGGCGGGCAGCCGCGAGGTCATCCAGCCCAAGCTGAAGCACGACGCGATGCTCGCGGGCAACGGCTTCCCCGCCGACCCGGACTTCGACCTCTACCCGACGCTGCACTCGTCGCAGGCGGGCGACGGCTGGAACAACATGGCGTACTACGACAACAAGACCGTCGACGAGGCCCTGGACAAGGCCCGCCGCAGCCGCGACGAGGACACCCGCGCCACGGCGTACGACACGGTGCAGAAGGAGCTGGCGAAGAACCCCGGCTACACCTTCCTGGACCACATCGACCACGTCTACGTCGTCGGCGACGGTTGGCAGAACCTCACCACGCAGGTCGAGCCGCACGACCACGGCCTCGGCGCCGGCCCCTGGTGGAACGTCGAGGACTGGCAGCGCGAGAAGTGACGGCAGCGGTACGGGAGGGGACGGTACGCGAGGCGGCGGTGGCCCGGCGCGCCCCGGGTGGCCGCCGCTCGCTCAAGGGCCCGGCGGCCCGGCTCGTGGGACGGCGCCTGCTGGCGGCCGTGCCGGTGCTGGCCGCCGTCACCTTCGGCGTCTTCGCCGTCGCGGCGGCCTCCCCGTTCGACCCCGTGCAGCAGTACGCGGGCTCCGCCGGGCTCAACGCCTCGCAGGAGACCCTCGACCAGTTGCGGCGCAACCTCGGCGTCGACGGCCCCTTCACCGAGCGCTGGTGGCACTGGGTCACCTCCGCGCTCCACGGCGACCTGGGCGACTCGACCGCGCTGCGCCAGCCGGTGGCCCAGGTCATCGGCGAACGGCTGGGCTGGTCCGTCCTGCTGTGCGCGGTCGGCTTCGCGCTGGCGGTGCTCGCCGGCACCCTGCTCGGGGTCGCGGCGGCCCGCCGCCGGGGCGGTCTCCTCGACCGTACGGTCACCTCCGCCGCCTACACGCTGGAGGCCGCGCCCCCGTTCTGGCTCGGACTGCTGGGCATCTGGCTGTTCGCGCTCCAGCTGGGCGTGCTTCCGGCGGGCGGCCTCACCGACACCGGGAGCGACACGGTCACGGCGGGCGCCCTCGTCCGGCACCTCGCACTGCCAGCGGCCGTGCTGGCGGCCTCCCAGCTCCCGTGGTTCCTGCTGTACGTGCGGCAGGGCGTCGTGGACGCGCTGGAGGAGGACCCGGTGCGCGGCGCGCGGGCGAGGGGGCTGCGCGAGCGCACCGTACTGCTGGGGCACGCGCTGCGCTCGGGGCTGCTGCCGGTGCTGACCCTGATCGGGTCGCGGGTGCCTGAGCTGATCACGGGGGCGCTGCTCGTCGAGACGGTGTTCAGCTGGCCCGGCATCGCCTCGGCGACCGTCGAGGCCGCCACGTCGACGGACTTTCCCCTGCTCGCGGCCCTCACGACGCTCGCCACGGTCGCGGTGCTCGCCGGGAACCTGCTCTCCGACCTGCTGTACGGGCTGGCCGACCCCCGCGTGGCGCTGGAGGAGCTGTGAAGGCGCGAGAGCGTACGGCGGAGGCGACGACGGACGTGGGCGCGAGCGGGGATTCGGGTGCCGGGGAGGCGCGGGGCCCGTGGCGGAGTGCCGCGCGTGGGCGCGGCGGCTTCCGGCGGACGGCTCGCGACGGTTCCGGAACCGGCCTCGGCTCCGGCTCGGGTGCCGCCCGGCTGCGCGGGTCCGCGCTGCTCGTCGCCGCGATCGTCCTCGCCGTCCTCCTCGTGCCGCCGCTCTTCCCGCTGGACGAGCAGGCCGTCGACCTCGCGGCGAAGCTGCGGCCACCGTCCTGGGCCCACCCCTTCGGCACCGACGACAACGGCCGCGACGTGCTGCTGCGCTGCGTCTACGGGCTGCGGGTCTCGCTGCTCGTCGGCGTCGTCGCCGCGCTCGTCGCGACGGTCATCGGCACCGCCGTCGGCTCGCTGGCCGGGGCGCTGGGCGGTCGGGCCGACCGGCTGGTGATGCGCGTCGTGGACGTCTTCTCCTCCGTGCCGCACCTGCTCCTGGGCATCTTCATCGTGGCCATGTTCCGGCCCGGCGTCTGGCCCGTGGTGGTCTCGGTGGCGCTCACGCACTGGCTGTCCACGGCGCGGATCGTGCGGGCCCAGGTGCTGTCGCTGCGGTCGCGCCCGTACATCGACGCGGCCGTCTCCGGCGGTGCCTCGCGGCTGCGCGTCGCGGTGCGCCATCTGCTGCCGGGGGTGCTGCCGCAGGCGGGGCTCGCCGCCGTGCTGATGGTGCCGCACGCCATCTGGCACGAGTCCGCGCTGTCCTTCCTCGGGCTCGGGCTGCCCACGCACCGGGCCAGCCTCGGCAACATGATCCAGGACGCGCGCGGCACGCTGCTCGCGGGCGACTGGTGGCCGACCCTCTTCCCCGGTCTCTTCATCATCGTGCCCACGCTCGCCATCGCGGCGCTCGCGGGCGCCTGGCGCGAGCGGATCGACCCGCGCCGCCGATCGGAGCTGATGCTATGAGTGCCGAAGCAGTGAGTGCCGAAGCAGTGAGTGCCGACCTCCCGCTGTTGTCCGTACGGGACCTGTCCGTGCGCTTCCGGATGCGCGGCGGCGGACACGTCGCGGCCGTCTCCGGCGTCTCCTTCGACCTCGCGCCGGGCGAGTGCCTCGCGCTGGTCGGCGAGAGCGGCTGCGGCAAGTCCGTGCTGGCCTCCGCGCTGCTGGGGCTGCTCCCCGGCAACGCGGAGACCCGTGGCGCGGCGCTGCTGGCCGGCCGCACCGACGACGCGGGTACGGCCGACGGTGCCGCCGTCGGCCCCGGCGCCATCGACCTGCTCACCGCCGACGAGCGCACCCTCGCCCGTACGGTACGGGGCCGTCGCGTCGGGCTCGTACCGCAGAGCCCGGCCGGGCACCTCACGCCCGTGCGGACGGTACGGGCCCAACTGGAGGAGACCGTGCGGGAGCTGACCGGCCCCCGCGCCCCCGCCTCTGCCCCCGCGCGTGCCCGCACCCGCGCCCGCTCCCGGGCCCGTGCCCGTCGCGCCGAGCTGGCGCGCGCGGCCGAGGCGGCGGCCGAGCGGGCCGCCTTCCCCGCCGACCACCTCGACCGCTACCCGCACCAGCTCTCCGGCGGCCTCGCCCAGCGCGCCGCGACGGCGCTGGCGCTGGTCGGGGACGCGCCGCTGCTCGTCGCCGACGAGCCGACCACGGGCCTGGACCGCGATCTGGTGGAGCGCACGGCGGACGAGCTGCGCGGGCACGCCGACGAGGGGCGGGGCCTGCTGATCATCACGCACGACCTGTCGGCCGCCGAGCGCATCGCCGACCGGGTCGCCGTGATGTACGCGGGCCGCGTCGTCGAACTCGCGGAGGCGCGGCCGTTCTTCGGCGCGCCCGGACCCCGGCACCCGTACGCGCGGGGCCTGCTCGACGCGCTGCCCGAGCGCGCGTTCCGGCCGATCCCCGGCATGCCGCCCGAACTCGGCGACCTCCCCGACGGCTGCGCCTTCGCGCCCCGCTGCGCGCGGGCCTCGGACGTCTGCGCCGCCGTCCCCGCGCTCACCGGGGGCGTGGCCTGCCACCACGCGCCGGACGTGGACCCGGCACCGGGCTCCGGCCCCGGCCCCGAGCCGGAGGCCGCCCTTCACGAGGCCGTCCCGCACGAGGTCTCCCCGCGCGACACCGCCCCGCACGAAGCCGATGTGGACGCCACCCATGCTTGAACTGCGCGACGTCACCGCCGGATACGACCGCCGCGCCCCCGTGCTGCGCGAGGTCTCCCTGACCGTCCCCGACGGGGGCTCCGTGGGCCTTCTCGGGCCCAGCGGGTGTGGCAAGTCCACGCTCGCGAGGGTCGCTGCACTGCTCCACCGCCCCTACGCGGGCACCGTACGCCTCGGCGGCGAGCCCGCCAGGGGCTGGCGGCACCGGGCGCCGCGCGCCCAGCGCACCGCCGTCGGCGTCGTCTTCCAGCAGCCCCGCATGGCGGCCGACCCACGGCTCACCCTCGCCGACCTGATCGCCGAGCCGCTGCGCGCCACGGGCGCCCCCTCAGCCGGGACGCCCTCCCGCGTCGGCGGGCTGGCCGAGTCCGTGGGGCTGGGCGGCGACCTGCTGTCCCGGCGCCCGCACGAGGTCAGCGACGGACAGCTCCAGCGCGCCTGCCTCGCCCGTGCCCTCGTGCTGCGGCCACGGCTGCTGGTCTGCGACGAGATGACCGCGATGCTCGACGCCTCGACGACGGCGGCGCTGGTCGCGGTCGTCGAGGAGTACCGGAGGGAGAGCGGCGCCGCGCTGCTCGCCGTCGGGCACGACCGGACCCTGCTGGAGCGCTGGTGCGACCGTACGGTCGAGCACGCCGCGCTGTCCGCCGCCGCGGCGGCTGGTCGCACGACGAGCCCTCACCGCTGTCGGGCCGACGCTGCGACGGGCCGGGAGCCGTGAGGAGGGGCGAACGTTGACAGTATTGGAGCGCTGTGCCCAAGATGCCGGAGCCTGCGGGAGCGGGCAAATTCCGCCGCTCGCCAGCATAAAACCCTAGGTCAGCTCCTGTGGTCCCCGCGCATGCGGGGATGGTCCCCGGGCGCTGCGGGCACTGCGGCCCCCGCGTATGCGGGGTGGTCCCGCCCAGTGGCGCCGCATCCGCGACACCGGCCCGTGGTCCCCGCACTGCGGGGCTTCGCTTCGCACCCGGCCCCCCTCCGTGCCCAGACCACCCCGCACGCCGCGCTGGCGAGTGACACTGGAGGGAGAGGAGGTAAGCAGCATGGCTGGTCATCGGCAGGGAGACGAGCCCGTGACCGCGCGCAGCGCGCTGCGGCTGCGCCTGCTGCTGGCGTCGCTGTTCACGCCGGTCTTCCTCGCGGGCACGGCGGTGTTCTGGTACTGGACGGCGCACAGCGGCCCGCACGACGCGCCCTCCAGCGGCTCGCTGCGCACCCTGACGCTGATCTCCGCCGCGCTCGCGCTGTTCGCGCTCGTGGACCTCGTGGTCGTCCTGGTGCGGCGCCGACGCGAGCGGCGGAACGGGGAAGCGGACGAAGCGAACGGGGCAGGAGGAGACCGCGTCAGATCTTGACGCCCTTGCCCCGCAGATACGCGAGGGGGTCGATGTCGGTGCCGTAGCCGGGGCCCGTACGCACCTCGAAGTGCAGGTGCGGGCCCGTGGAGTTCCCCGTCGAGCCCGAGCGCCCGACGCGCTGCCCTGTGTCAACGGACTGGCCCGCGCGTACGGAGATCGCCGACAGGTGCGCGTACTGGCTGTACTTGCCGTCGGCGTGGCGCAGCACCACCTGGTAGCCGTACGAGTCGGCCCACCCGGCGGAGACGACCTTGCCGCTGGTGACGGCCTTCACCGTCGTGCCGGTGGGGACGGGGAAGTCGACGCCCGTGTGGTACCCGGACGACCAACTGCTGCCCGAGGCGCGGTACGGCGTGCTCGGGGAGACCCCGCTGACCGGCGCCGTCGCGGACGAGGACGAACCCGCCTTCTTGTCCTGCGCCTTGGCAGCGGACTTGGACGCGCTCTTGGACTCGCTCTTCGGCTTCGCCGCCTTCTCGGCTTTGTCGGCCTTCCCGGATTTCTCGGGTTTCTCGGTCTTCTCCGGCTTCTTGGCCGTGCCCGAGGAGGACCCCGACGCCTTCGGGGCCTTCTCCGCCGCGCCGGTCAGGCGCAGGTCCTGGCCGGGGAGGATCAGGTCCGGGTCGTCGCCGACGGTCGAGCGGTTGCGCTCGTAGAGCCCCTGCCAGCCGCCCTCCACCGAGCGGGCCTCCGCGATGCCGGAGAGGCTGTCGCCGCTGACGACCTCGTACGTCGTCGGCTGCTTCGCGCGGTCCGCCTTGGCCTGCCTGGCCCGTTCCGCGCGTGCCTTCGCGTCCGTACGGGCCCGCTCCTCGGCCTTCTCCTCCTGGGCCCTGGCCTTCGCGGACTTCGAAGCGGAGTCCGACTTCGGCTCGGACGCGGACTTGGACTTCGACTCGGACGCGGCCTTGGCGGCCTTCTGCCCGCTGTCAGGATCGGCGCTGCCGCGGCTGAGCCCGGCCCGGGGCCCGCAGGTGGGCCAGGCGCCGGGGCCCTGGCCTTCTAACACCTTCTCGGCGACGGCTATCTGCTCGCTCTTCGTGGCGAGGTCGGCGCGCGCCGCGTAGGCCGTGCCGCCGTACGCGCGCCACGTGCTCTGCGAGAACTGGAGCCCGCCGTAGTAGCCGTTGCCCGTGTTGATGTCCCACTTGTTGCCGCTCTCGCAGGCCGCCACCTTGTTCCACGTCTCGACGGGCGCGGCCTGCGCGAAGTGGGCCCCCACCAGGGGGATGGCGAGGCCCGCGCCCCCCGCGGTGACCCTCATCGAGGCGCGTGTGACAGTGCTGGGCCTGTGGCGGCGGTGGCGTCCCCGAGCGGTCATAGCCGGAACCTCCGGTCAAGTGGCGCGCAGTGATGGGCGTGCCGGGCGCGCCCACGATAGAGGCGCCCCGAAGAAGGTCACAAGGGCTCACAGCGGCTTACCGGAGTCCCGCACTCCCGCTCCGTGACGCGCCCCCTGGCGGGTTACGTGGTGCGCCCGTGGTGCCCGAGCCGCACGCCCTCCCACGGCAGTGCGCGTACCTCGGGGTCGGTGCCACGCGCGGCCCCGGCGCGCTCCGGCGCGGGCTCGATGACGGGCCGCTTCTCCCCGGCGTGCTCCATGCGGCGCAGCAGCGCCTCGCGCAGCGCTTCGGCGACCTGCCGGTGCGAGGTGAGGCCCGCCAGGTTCGTCAGCTCGTACGGGTCGGCGTCCAGGTCGTACAGCTCGGACTCCGTGTAGCGGTCGGCGCCCGGCTCGTTCCAGGGGTCGGCTTCCGGGGCGCGTACCGCGTACTTCCAGCGGGCGGTGCGCACGGCGCGGCCCACGTGGGACTCGCTGATCTGGATGAACACCTCCTCGGGGCGCCCCGGATCGTCGCCGCCCCCGACCAGCGGCAGCAGCGAGCGCCCCTGCACGCTCGCGGGCACCGGCACCCCTGCTGCCTCCATCAGCGTCGGCACGAGGTCGAGGGTGCTCACCGGGCGACGTATCCGCCCGCCGCCCGTGAAGCCGGGCCCTGTCAGCGCGAGGGGCACGCGGACGGACGCCTCGTGCGCCGAGCGCTTGAACTCGTCGTTGCGGGTGCGGAAGTGCGAGCCGTGGTCCGAGGTCCACGCGAGCACCGTGCGGTCCGTAAGGCCCATGCTGCGCAGCGCGTCCCGCAGCCGCCCGAGCCCCTCGTCGAGCCGCTTGACCTGGCCGAGGTAGCCGCCGAGGTGGCGGTGCGGGCCGCCGTCCGACGCGCCGTGCGCGAGCGCGGCCAGGTCGGGCGGCAGCCAGGTGCCCGCGTAGCGCTCGGCGTAGCCCTCGGGCGCCGGGTGGTCGCCGGTGGCGTTCTGGTGGTGCGGTTCGAGGAGGGAGACGAACAGCAGGAAGGGCCGCTCGTCCTCGCCGTGATCGGCGACGAAGCGGATGGCGGCGTCGAAGAGCGCGTCGGAGCGGTAGCCGGGCAGCCGGACGGGCTCGCCGTCCTCGTCGTGGAGCACGGTGCGGTATGCGTCCGAGGTGAACTCCAGCAGCTCGCTGGCCAGCCAGTGCGTGTACCCCATGCGGTAAGCGGCGGGTACGGGCCCGTCGCCGCCCGCCTCGGCGGCCAGATGCCACTTGCCGAGGTAGCCGGTGGTGTATCCGGCGGCGAGGAACGACGAGGCCAGCGTGGGCAGTTCGCGGTCGGGCGCGAGCCCGTTGCGGAAGACGCCCGTGGCCGTCGGCCAGCGCCCCGTCTGGAGCGCGGCCCGCGCGGGCGCGCACACCGGCTGCGGCGTGATGGCGTGCTCGACGTGGGTGCCCGCGCGGGCCATGCGGTCGAACTCCGGGGTGACGTCGGCGGGGTTGCCGTGCACGCCCGTGGTGTCCCAGCGCTGCTGGTCGGTGAGGACGACGATGACGTGCGGGGCTTCGGTGTGCGGGGCGCCGATGTGCGGCGCTTCCGTGTGCGGTGCGTCGGCGTGCGGGGAGGCTGTGCCGGGGCGCGGCGCGCCCGTCACAGCTCGAAGCCGCGGTCGCGTGCCCGCCGGTGCGCCGCCTGATCGGCCACGGACTCCTCCAGATAGACCTCGCACACCAGGTGCCCGGAGCCCGACATGTTGTGCTCCAGTTCGTACAGGCTGATCTCGCTGCCGTCGGCGAGGAGGAAGGCGTGCTCGTACACGGAGCACCACACGTGCCAGGCGTGTGCCGGGGCGTGCGGCTGGGGCATGTGCAGGATCTCGTGGCCCCTGGCCGTGGCGAGCAGCCGCAGCACCTCGTCGCCCGGCCGGTCCGGGTTCTCCGCGCGGCGCAGGAGGCGGCGGGCGTGCTCGGGGGAGTCGCCCTCGCCGTAGGCGCGGCGCCGGTGCGGGCCCCGCGCGGTGCCGGTCAGGAAGTCGAACGAGATGCGGCCCGGACCGCCGCCGCCGGAGCGGTGGCGGGTGCCCGGCTCCTCGTCGCCGTCGTCCCACGCGTCCCGGCCCTCGTGCGCCTCGTGCGCCTCGTGTGCTTCGTATGCCGCATGACCCTCATGATCCATGTGCCCGTGGTGGCCGCCCGGGACATCGCCGTCGTCCGTGAAGTCCTCGCCGTCCCAGGGCGCGTGCCCGCCGCCCGCGCCCGGGATGCCGTCGCCCATCAGCCGGTGGACGCGGCGCTCGGCCAGCCGCAGCGACCCCTCGGTCTCGTAGACCTCGTACAGCCGCCGCCCGTCGCCCTCCTCGCTGTCGTACCGCAGCTCCCACAGCAGCTCGCTGCTGCCGTCGGAGAGCAGGAAGATGTGCCGGAAGCTGCTGCAACGCAGCGTCGGCGGCGGGGTGTTGCGGTGGCGCCAGCCATTCAGCTCGACCTGGCACAGGACCGCGTCCCCGAGCCGCGCCAGCGCGCTGTCGGAGACGTCGAACGGGTTCAGGGCGCGTGCCAGCAGCCCGTCCAGATGCAGGGCAGGCGCCATCAGCTCTGTTCCCTCGCTCATCGCGGATCCCTCCCGGTGTGCAGCAACCGACTGTTCCCCGCGGGCACACACCGTAGCGCCGTGGCAGCGGAACGGGGGCGGAAACGAGGGTTTCCGGAACGCGGAAGAACCGGTATGTGCGGGCCTGTTGGGGCGCCGACCTGCCGGAAGAGGCAGGGGCGCGGCCCGTCGGGCGTGTAAGTGCGAGGTGACACGGTGCCCTTCTTTGTGGATGACTCGCGGATAAACGGGAACCACAGAGTGGATACGAACAACAGAACGGTTCACGAGTGGTCGACAGAGCGGCCCAGAAGGGAGCGCGGCCATGACGACGCTGCCCGTCGGCTACGAGTCGTACTGGATGCTCTCCGCCGCGGGCGCACCCCACCCGCCGCTCGCCCCGGACAGCGTGACCGAGGCCGACACCGTCGTCGTCGGCGGCGGGATCGCGGGACTCTCGGTCGCGTGGGAGCTGACGAGGGCGGGGCAGCGCGTGATCGTCCTGGAGTCCGACCGCGTGGCCGCCGGGGTCACGGGCCACACCACGGCCAAGGTCTCCGCGCTGCACGGCCTGATCTACGCCCACCTGCGCGCCACCAAGGGCGAGGAGGGCGCGGAGCTGTACGCGCGCTCGCAGCAGCAGGCCGTCGAGCATCTGGCGGACGTGGCACGGGAGTTGGGCGTCGAGTGCGAGCTGGAGCGCGTCCCCGCCTACACCTACGTCGACTCCCCGTACCACGAGGACGAGATCCGCGCCGAGGCCGAGGCGGCGGCCGAGGCCGGGCTGCCCGCCGCCTATGTGACCGACACCGGGCTGCCGTTCCCCGTGCACGCCGCCGTGCGCGTGGCGGACCAGGCCCAGTTCCACCCCCGCAAGTACCTGCTGGCGCTCGCCGAGGACCTGGTGCGCCGCGGCGGGCGCATCCACGAGCGCACCCGCGTCACCGGACTCGACGAGGGCACACCCTGCCGGGTCACGGCGGAGAACGGCGCCGAGGTGGTCGCCCGCGATGTCGTCGTCGCCACCCACTACCCCGTCTTCGACCGCGCGCTGATGTTCTCCCGGCTGGCGCCGCGCCGCGAACTGGTCGTCTCCGCGATGCTCCCCGAGGAGCGGGACCCGGGCGGCTGCTATCTGACGCCCGAGCGCGGCACCCGCTCGGTGCGCACCGCGCCCTACCCGTTCCGCGACGGGCACCGGCTGCTCATCGTCACCGGCGAGAAGTTCGCCCCCGGCATGCCCGGCATCGGCTCGGTGAGCGCGGGCTACGAACGGCTCGCCGCCTGGACGTACGAGCACTTCCCCGAGGCACGCCTCATGCACCGCTGGGCGACGCAGGACAACGAGACGGCCGACCGCGTGCCCTACATCGGGAGTTTCCACCCCGCCTCCCAGCACGCCTGGGTCGCCGCCGGGTTCGGCGGCTGGGGCATGGCCAGCGGCGTGCTGTCGGGGCAACTGCTGACCGCGCTCCTCACCGGGGACGAGCCCCCGCCGTGGGCGCGGCTGTACGACCCGTGCAGGCTCAGGCCGCGGGAGGCGCCCGCGATGCTGCGCATGCAGTCGGCCGTCGCGCGGCGCTTCGTGGGCGACCGGCTGCGCTCGTCCTACGTCGACTCCGTCGAGGACATCGCGCCCGGCACCGGCGCCATCGTGCGCATCCAGGGGCGGCGCTGCGCCGTGCACCGCACCCCGGAGGGCGAGGTGCGCGCGCTGTCGCCGCGCTGCACCCATCTGGGCTGCCTGGTGCGCTTCAACGACGCCGAGTGCGCGTGGGAGTGCCCCTGCCACGGGTCGCGCTTCGGCATCGAGGGCGAGGTCATCCAGGGGCCAGCCACCCGGCCGCTGGAGCGGCGCGAGGAGTACGAGTGACGGTACGGGTGACAGCGCGGTGAGCGTGGCGCTTGCCCGCGTGAAGAATACGAATGACCGATCGGCCGTTGACCTGCCCGGGTGAGCCGGGCGGGCCAGGGGCCCCGATGAACCGCGGGCGGGAGCGCGGGCGTGCCTAGCATGCGGCACGACCGTTCCGCGGAGGTGCTCTTGCCCGTGACCCCCCTCTCCCGTGTCCACCCGCGCGTCCCCCTCACCGGCGCCCGCGCCGCGCGTCCCCGCCGGTTCGTCCTCGCGGCGGCACTCTGTGCGGCGCTCACGTGCGGCGCGGCGACGGACGCGGGCGGTACGGGCCCCGGCGTGGCACCCTCCCGCGCCGGGGCCCCCGTCCCCGTCCCCGCTGCCGCTGCCGTGCCCGCAGCCGCACCCGGCGAGGAGTCCAGGCCCGCGCGAGGACCCGGGCTGAACGTCCTCCTCATGGGCATCGACAGGCGCCGCGGCCTCTCCCCGGACACCAAGGACGCGCTGCACGTCAACGGGAAGGAGTGCGACTGCACCGATGTGATGATGCTGATGCACATCTCCGAGGACCGTCGGCACGTGCGCGTGGTGAGCATCCCGCGCGACTCGTACGTGGGCTTCGCGCGGCACGACGACACCGCGCTGCTCGCCGGTGCCGCCGGCGCTTACGGCGGGGAGAAGGCGCGCGAGACGGACGGGCGGCCCGCCGACACCCGCCACCCCGGCAAGATCAACAGCGCCTTCGCGCACGGCGGCCCCCGCCTCGCGGCACGCACCGTCGAGCGGGCCACGGGGGTACGCGTCGACCACTGGGCGCTCACCGACTTCGCCGGTTTCGTCGAGGCCGTCGACGACCTCGGCGGCGCCGGGGTGTGCGCGGACAAGCCGATGCGGGACAAGAACGCGGGGCTCGAGCTGGCGGCGGGCGCCCACTGGCTCGACGGGCGCCAGGCCCTGCGCTACGTCCGCGCCCGCCATGTCTCCCCGCCCGGCGACCTGGGCAGGGTGCGCCGTCAGCAGCACCTGCTGGGCCGGATGCTGACGGCGCTGACACGCGCGACGGCGGACGACCCGGCGGCGCTCGCGCGCACAGCCCTCGCGCTGCGCCGCTCCGTGCGCGCCGACGAGGGCCTGACGGCGGCGAAGCTGATGTCGCTGGGGCGGCAGTTGCGCGGACTCACCGCGCGGCGTACCGAGTTCGCGACCGTGCCCATGGCGGAGTTCGACCACCGGGTGCCCGTCTGGGGCTCCACGCTGCTGTGGGACGGGCCGCGCGCCAGGGCCCTCTTCGCCGATCTGCGCGCAGACCGCCCGCTGACCGGCAACCCGCAGACCTCGCCGAAGGACGGGGTGCGCCCCATCGCGGTGGAGCCGGGGAAGGTGCGGGTCGAGGGCGACGGCGACGCCGCGGCGCGCGTGGCACGGGGCCTGCGCGACAACGGCTTCCGCGTCCTCGACGGCCAGAGCGGCCAGGAGGGGCAGGGGGAGGGCTCCGGTACGCGCGGCCCGACGCGGATCGTCCACGAACCCCACCGCGAGCGCGACGCGCAGGCACTGGCCGCCGCGCTGCCCGGCGCCGTCCTCCAGGCCGAGCGGGGACACGCGCCCGAGCCGACCGTGCGCGTGGGCACGGAGGGCACCGAGGTCGCCCCGGTCGTCTTCGACCGCAGCAGCGTCGAGGGCGCCCCCGTCACCGGCGACCGCCTCGGCTGCGGAGGGGCCCAGGAGGACACGGGGAAGGACACGGGCCGGGGGTGATCCCGGGCTCCGGTCCCGGTCCCCGACTGGTCTCCGCCGCGTGGAGTGGCGGGCCCTCACCGCCGGTCGGCCGGTCCTCACAGCCAGGCCGGGTCGGTCTCCAGGGTGGTCAGGTCCAGACTGGCGAGGAGGTCGAACTGCGGGCCCGTCCTGGGCAGTTCGTGCCGGAAGAAGTAGCGCGCCGCCTGCCGCTTGCCCTGGTGGAAGGCGTCGTCCCCGTCTCCCGTGGCCAGGAACTGGCCGAGCCAGATCCACGCGACGACGGTGTGCCCGACCGCCTCCAGATAGACCGAGGCGTTGGCCAGCGCCGTCTCCGGGTCGCCGGTGGCCCACAGCTCCGCCGTGACCGTGGTCGCCCGCTCCCAGGCGGCGCGCAGCGCGTCCCCCAGCGTGGCGGCCTCGCCGCCCGCCTCGCGGGCGCGCTCCAGGGTCTCCCCGATGGCCTCGCCGAGCGCCGCCAGCCCGGCTCCGCCGTTCATGACGGCCTTGCGCCCGAGCAGGTCGAGGGCCTGGATGCCGTGGGTGCCCTCGTGGATGGGGTTGAGCCGGTTGTCGCGGTAGTGCTGCTCGACGTCGTACTCGCGGGTGTAGCCGTAGCCGCCGTGCACCTGGATGGCGAGGCTGTTGGCCTCCAGGCACCACTGCGAGGGCCAGCTCTTGGCGATCGGGGTCAGCACGTCCAGCAGCAGCCCCGCGCGGGCGCGCGCCTCCTCGGACTCGGCTGTCTGCTGCTCGTCGACGAGCCGGGAGCAGTACAGGAGCAGGGCCAGCGCGCCCTCCACGTAGGACTTCTGCGCGAGCAGCATCCGCCGCACGTCGGTGTGCTCGACGATGGGGACCTGCGGCGTCGACGGGTCCTTCGCGGCGAGGGGGCGGCCCTGGGGGCGCTCGCGCGCGTAGTCGAGTGACTTGAGGTAGCCGGTGTAGCCCAGGGCCATCGCGCCCGCGCCGACGCCGATGCGGGCGCCGTTCATCATGTGGAACATGTAGGCCAGCCCGCGGTGCGGTTCCCCGACGAGGTAGCCGACCGCGCCCGCCTCGCCGCCCGGACGGTGCGCTCCCTCGCCGAAGTTGAGCAGCGCGTTCGTCGTGCCGCGGTAGCCCATCTTGTGGTTGAGCCCGGCCGGTACGACGTCGTTGCGCTCGCCGAGCGAACCGTCGGCGTTCACCAGGTACTTGGGCACGATGAACAGGGACAGTCCCTTCACCCCGGGCGGTCCGCCGGGGATGCGGGCGAGGACGAGGTGGACGATGTTCTCGGCCAGTTCGTGGTCGCCGCCCGAGATCCACATCTTGCTGCCGGTGAGCCGGTACGTGCCGTCGTCCCTGGCCTCCGCCTTCGTCGCCACGTCGGCGAGCGAGGAGCCCGCCTGCGGCTCGGACAGGCACATCGTCCCGAAGAAGCGCCCGGCGAGCATGGGCCGTACGAAGGTGTCCACCTGCTCGCGGGAGCCGTGGGCGCACAGCAGCCTGGCGTTGCCGAGGGTGAGGAAGGGGTAGGCGGAGGTGCCGACGTTGGCCGCCTGGAAGAAGCTGAAGCAGGCCGTCGCCACCACCTGGGGCAGTTGCGCGCCGCCGAACTCCTCGTCCATGGGCGCGGCGAGGAGGTCGGACTTGGCGAAGGCTTCGAGCGCCTCCTTGACCTCGGGGATGGTGTGCACCCGCTCCCCGTCGAAGCGGGGCTCCTCCTGGTCGTTCTTCTTGTTGTGCGGCGCGAAGTGGTGGGTGGCGAGCTGTTCGCCGAGGTCGAGCACCGCGTCGAAGGTCTCGCGGGAGTGCTCGGCGTAGCGGGGGCGCCGCACCAGGTGCTCGGTGTCCAGCCAGTCGTACAGCAGGAAGTCGAGATCCCGGCGGGAGAGGAGGAGCGAGGGTGTGGCCATGGCGGATTTCCGATCCCGTTCGGCGGCGGCGGGCGCTGGGCGCTGGGCGCGCTGCGGCGTGCGGACACGCGGGGCTTCCGCGTGCACGTCTAAGCGCTTGCTTATCCTCAGTCGCGCCCGCCGTGCCTGTCAACGGTGGAACGGCGCGTGGGCCCGTTCCCCGCGCGCCACGGCTCGCCCGGCACCGCGCCGCGCACCCGCGCCCGCCCTCCCGGAACGGCCAGCGCCCTACGACCCCGTCGCCCCCCATGGCCCCGTCGCACCGGCCGAGGACGCGTGGTACGCGCCGCCGACGCCACCTCCGCCGCCCAGCCCGCGCCCCTGCGGCGGCCAGCTCCCGCCGCGCTCCGCGCTGCCAGGATCGTGCCCGGCCGCTGCCAGGCGGAGCTGCTGGGCGCGCAGCACCAGCTCCATCTCGAAGAGGGTCTCCGGGTCCTGGAGCCGGTCGCCGAGCAGGTCGTCGAGCTGCCGCAGCCGGTATCTGACGGTCTGCGGGTGGATCGCCAGCCGCTTCGCCACCTCGATCGTGTTGTGCCCGCACCGCAGCCAGGCCAGTAACGTCTCCGCGAGCCGGTGCCGGTGCGGCGCTCGCACCTGCTCCAGCGGGCCCATGTGCTGGTCGGCCAGCACGGCGAGCAGGGTCTCGTCGCGGAACAGCAGCAGCGTCGAGAGGTGGTCCTCGCAGCGGATCACGTCCTGGCGCGGGATGATCCCCCGCTGTGCCAGGTCCAGCGCCTCGGCGGCGAGCCGCGCCGAGCGGCTGCCGTCGGCCACCCCCACCGTCGGCCCGATCACCGCGCGCTGGCCCCGGAGCGCCAGCGAGACGGTACGGGCGCGCCCTGGGCCGTCCGGGTCGGGCACGACCATGCACACCGGGCGCCTGTCCGTGCGCACCAGCACCTCGGGCGGGGTGATCGGCCGCTCGGGCTCCCCGCCGTCCTCGCCCTCGCGGCTGTCCACCAGCACGACGGCCAGCCGCCTGGGCACCGTCCACTGCGCGGCGCGCGCGAGGTCCGAGATCGCCTCACAGGAGGCGGGCGGGTCGGCCACCAGGAGGTCGAGCAGCCGGTCCCGCCTGCGTTGCAGCTCACCCGCCGAGCGCAGCCGCGCCTCCGCGTAGCCTGCCGCGGTCGCCTCGATGATCTCGTCGAGGTGTACGAGCATCGCCTCGCCCAGCGAGACGAGCACGGTGCGCGGCAGCACGTCCTCGTCGCAGAGCACGCTGATGCGGCGCCAGGCGACCCGCGCTCCCATCCGCATCGCCTGCTGGAAGGAGTCCAGGCTGCGGCCCTCGTTCGCCTCGCCTCGGCCGATGTGGTGGTACGTCGCCGCGACGGTCTCCCAGCCGCCCTGCGGCTTGGCCATGCGGTCCAGGAGAAGCATCAGCGCCTGCTCGGCGCCCGTGCGGATGGTGCGGGTGTACATGTCGTCGTCAGGCCGCGCGTACTCCGGAATGCCCTGCTGGATCTCCTCGACGACATCGTCGATGAGCGCGCCGAGGTACGGCCTGAGCTGATCGGGGAGCTCGGGGGGGAAGTCACCGAACGGATCGTGGGGAACGTGGCTTCTGCTCACCGGTGTTGACGCTCCTTCCGGTACGGGGGAGGTCTGCTGCTGCCGGGAACATACCGCCGGGGGCGAGGGGTTTCCCCTTCATTACCGACGAGTTAAGTTTCTGCCCCTTGTCACCGTCGTACAGTCCGCCTGTTCCGTGGGGACAAGACGAGGCGCCCGCGGTCCTCCACCGTACGAAGCAGGAGCCGAGACCTGCGGAGGTGAGCGGACTGTGCGGACACGGACACGGACAGGGCCCCCGGCACCGGAACGCGAGCGCCCCTGGCACCGCTTCTACGCGCCGGGGGTACCGCGGGACGTGGCCGTGCCCGACGAGCCACTCACCGCGCTGCTCGACGGGAGCGCCGCGCGCCTGCCCCGCCGCACGGCCCTCGTCTTCTTCGGCCGCAGGACCCGCTACCGCGCGCTGCGCGGGGCCGTCGACCGCTGCGCCGCCGGGCTCCAGGGGCTCGGGGTGCGGCACGGCGACCGGGTGGCGCTGGTGCTGCCCAACTGCCCCCAGTTCGTGGTGGCGTTCTACGGCACGCTGCGGATCGGCGCCGTCGCCGTGCCCGTCAACCCGCTCTACACGCGGAGCGAACTGCGCCACCAGCTCGCCGACTCCGGCGCCGTCGCCGCCGTCGTCCACGACGGCGCCTTCCCCGCCGTCGACGCCGTACGGTCCGGGACCGCGCTGCGCCACGTGGTCACCGCCTCGCTGTTCCGCGAACTCCCGTGGTGGCTGCGGCTGTTGCTGCGCCTGCCGCTGGCCAGGGCGCGGGAGACGCGGGCCCGGGTGGACCCGGGCCTGCCGGAGGTGGGGGAGGGGGAGGCGCGCGCGATGACGTACGGCGAACTGCTCTCCTCGCACCCCGCACGCAAGGCCCCTTATCCGCCCGTGCGCCCCGGCAGCACCGCCGTGCTCCAGTACACCGGGGGCACCACGGGCACACCCAAGGGCGCGATGCTCAGCCACCGCAACCTCGTGGCCAACGCGTACCAGCTCAGAAGCTGGTACCCGGCGGCGCGCGACGGCCGCGAGACCGGCATCAGCGTGCTGCCCCTCTTCCACATCTACGGGCTCACCCTCGGCCTCAACGTCGGCCTGCTCGCGGGCGCCCGGCTGGTGCTGCTGCCCCTCTTCGACGCCGGGCTGCTGCTGCGCGCCGCACGCCGCTGGAAGCCGACGATGATGCCCGGAGTCCCGCCCCTCTACGACCAGTTGCTCGCCAGGTCCCCGGAGGAGCTGGAGGCGCTGGGCACCCTGCGGAGCTGCCTGTCAGGGGCGATGCGGCTGCCGCCCGAGACCGTCGACCGCTTCCGCGCGGCCACGGGCTGCGACCTCGTGGAGGGGTACGGGCTGACCGAGGCGGCGCCCGTCGTGCTCGCCAACCCGCTCAACGCCAACGCCCGCCCCGGCACCGTCGGCGTCCCGCTGCCCGGCACCGAGGTCCGCGTCGTGGACGAGGGCGACGCCACCCGCGTGCTGGGGTACGGCGAGGCGGGGGAGCTGGTGGTGCGAGGGCCGCAGGTCTTCGGCGGCTACTGGCGGGACCCGGAGGACACGGCCCGCGTGCTGCGCGACGGCTGGCTGCTCACGGGCGACATCGCCGTGATGAGCCCGGACGGCTATGTCACCGTCATCGACCGCAAGCGCGACGTCATCAACGCCAGCGGCTTCTCGGTCTTCCCCTCCGAGGTCGAGGACGTGCTGATGGCACACCCAGCCGTCGCCGAGGCGGCCGTGGTCGCGGCGCCCGACCCGTACCGGGGGGAGACCGTCAAGGCGTGCGTCGTCGTGCGCGAGGGCCGCTCGCTGACCGCCACGGCGCTGCGGGCACACGCCGCGCGGCACCTCACGGCCTACAAGGTGCCCAGGATCGTCGAGTTCAGGACGACACCGCTGCCGCGCAACCTGCTCGGGAAGGTGCTGCGCAGGGAGCTGCGGGACAGCGCCGAGGAGTGAGACGGGCGGTGGGCGGCCCTCCCGTACGCGCGTCGCTCACCCGGTGCCGCTACTCGGCGCCGTTACTCGACGACGACCTCCAGCGGCACCGACGTCACCGTCAGCCTCGGCACGCGCTTGACCAGCTCCAGCACGGCGGCCCGCTCCTCGCCCTGCCCGAAGCGGCCGAGCCAGTCCTCGGGCGTGTCGCTCTCGGTGGACAGGCTCAGCCCGTACAGATAGCGCCCCGGCAGGTCGGGCGCGTACGTGGTGAACGTCGTCAGGGGCAGGAAGCCGTGCCCCGTCGGGTCGAACGACTCGCCCGGCGCCAGCCGCCGGAAGTCCCCCGGGCGCAGCGGCCCCACCAGCGGGTCCTCGGGCGCCGGGGGACCGGCGACGGGCCGCCCGTCCCGCAGCACCGAGGGCAGGTAGCGCGGATAGCGCACGCCGTCCTCGGAGCCGTCCAGCACCCCGGCGGCCCACACCACGTCCCGCGAGGTGTTGCGCACCGTCACGGTGACGGGGACCTGCCGGCCCACGGGGTGTGCGCGGGCGGGGCCGTGCAGCGCGATCTCCAACACGTCCCCGCCGCCTCTCGGTCGTTCCGGCTCGGTCGTTACGGGCGCCACCGCACGGGAGCGGTCACGCGCCGGTCCGGGTGCTCACCGGTTCACCCGGCAACTTCTCACACGCTGGACCGTTCACCTGCCGTACTCGGCGACCAGGTGCGCCTTCGTCTCCTCCGCCTGGTCGCGGATGGTGTCCACGACCGGCCGGCTCAGGTGCTGCCCGGCGAAGTGCTCGGTCATCCGGTCCAGGACCGAGGTGGCCTGCTCCAGGTCGCCCTGCTTGGCCTCGGCGCGTGCGAGCCTGCGCATCACCATGTTGAGCGTGACGTTGTCGACGCCCGTCCCCTGGATGGATGCCTCGACCACCGGCTGGAGCTGCTGGATGCTCTCCTTGGTGTCAGCGGGACGCACCGTGAGGCCCTCCTTGCGCGGGGCCAGGCTCTTGAACTCGTGCTCCGCGTTCAGGCCCCTGACCATGCGAGGGAACACCGCGAGCGGGTGCTTGCCGTGCTGGTCGATGATCTGCTGGAGCGCCTCGTTGCCCGCCTTCAGCGAGGGCGAGTCCGAGCCCAGCAGCGCGAACAGCTTGCCCTGGTCCTCGCCCAGCATCAGCTCGGCCACCTGCTCGTCCGTGCGGCTCATCGGATGCCTGACCGTGGTGCGCAGCACGGGCGAGACCACGCGGGAGCCGTCCGAGGCGAGGTACATGGCGCGCAGTTCGTAGACGCCGGGCTGCTGGAAGTAGTGGCCTTCCTTCCCGTAGCCGATGTACGCGCTGCTGTAGACCGAGGGCCTGCCCGAGTGCAGCCGGACCGTCCGCTCCTCGTCCACGCACCGCCGCACCAGCGGACGGAACAGGACCACGCGCCCCGAGGGCTGCCGGATCGCGATGCTGACCAGGTCGTTGTTCGGGTGGAGGTAGCCGTGTGTCTCCGTGCCGCGCAGGTCCGTAGTCTCCAGCTTCAGCTCGACGACGGGCGGCTCGCCGAACTCGTAGGCCCGCTTGCCGCGCAGTTCGAGACGCAGCCCGGAGCGGTCCTCGATCGGCTCGTCGAACGCCTGCGGCTCGATCTCGGCGGCTCCGGTGCCGAAGGCGCTCGCGCCCATGATGACGTTCTTGTAGTAGCCGTGCCGCAGGTGCAGCAGCTCGTTGTTGGTGAACTGGAACGGGAAGTTCGCCCAGTAGGCCGTCTCGCCTGAGGCACCGCCGCCGCCCGGGTTGTAGTTCTGCGGGTAGTTCATCCACGAGAGGTCGCCGAAGCCCTGGTTGGGGCCGAGCGACGACGGGGGAGTGGCCAGGTTCTTCTGCCAGGAGTGCAGCAGGTTGAAGGCGTGCCCCAGTTCGTGCACGTACGTGCGCAGCGCCGCGCGCTGACGTGTGGCGTCAGCCCCGCTGATCAGGTCGTAGAAGACGGCGCAGCCCTGCCGCTGGTAGGAGTCGGCCGAGTCGAACATGATGCCCCGCACCCCGGCAAGACCCTCGTACTTGCTGGCGACCAGGAGCCAGACCTTCCACTGCGGGATGTTGCGCCACAGGCTGAAGTTGGTCTGCATGGCGCCGTGCAGCTCGCTGTCCGTCCAGCCGTTGGCGTTGTCGGCCAGCACGTTGGTCGCGCCGGACACCAGCAGTTCGAGACCGCACTCGGCGTAGGCGCGCGGCACGGTCAGCACCCGTGCCGCGCTGCCCGGAGGCTGCGGCAGGGAGCCGGTGTTGTACGAGACGAACGGGACCTTGCCCGTCACCGAGTCCTGCTCCCACGTCACCGTGCGGAAGTACGAGGAGGTGAACGGGCAGACGTAGCTGGCGCCCTTCTGGGTCGCCGAGCGGTAGAACGTCACCGTCGCCGAGGCGTGGGGCTGGGTCGTGGCGCGGCGCGGGATGACGACCTCGACGATCGGATAGCTGGCCGACCAGGTGAAGGTGCCCGTGCCCCGGAGGGTGGTCTGCGTGGCCGTGGTACTGACGGCGACGGTCTGGACCACGAACGAGCCGTAGTAGCTGGTGGTGCTGCCGCTCACGCTGAAGAAGTCGCCGCTGACCTTGCCGAGCGGGCGCCGGCCGTCGACGTCGACGCGCAGCTCCAGCTGGTAGCCGCCGCCTCCGCTGCGGTACCGGCCCCGGTTCAGGTGGTAGGCCGCGGCGGACTCGGCTGCGCCCGGGAAGTGGCCGCGCTCGACGTCGGGTGCTTCGGTGAGGGCGCTTCGGGCGGTGTCGGCGCCGTCGGCGGACTCCTCGCCCTGGCGGACGCCGTGACCGCTCTCGCCGGTCTCCGCCGTCCTGACCTGCTCGGGGAGGATGCCGCCGGGCTCGCCGGAGGTCACGGGTGCTTCGGATATGTCGCTGGCGCCTGCTGTGGGATCTTCGATGGCTGACGACATGATGGAGGGTCCTCCGCTCACCTGAATGCGTGATTCGGTGACGGCACGGACAGAACGCGCCGCCGGGCACCTGGCCGGCCAGGAGAACTTCTCAGAGCTTCCGTGCCTGGAAAGTCGCAGCACAGCAAGATCCTGTCAATGCGCGATATCGGTGATTTTTCCCGACTGAGATCGCGTCGTCCCGCTCCTCCCGCCCAATTTCCAGCGGCCCCGCGCCCCGGTGGGGCACGGGGCCGCTGAGCGGATCGTGGAAGTCAGGCGAGGAGGAAGTCGGCCTCTCCGCGCTTGGTGCCGAGGATGAACGTCTCGATCTCGGCGGGGTCGTAGATCAGCGCGGGCCCGTCCGGGTCCGTGGACTGGCGCAGGGCCACCCGGCCGTCGCTGAGGCGCATCGCCTCGACGCAGCTCCCGCCGTTGGGGCCGCTCCAGGGCTTGTGCCAGCCCTCGGTGCCCAGGTCCGTGGCGGGCATGCCGTTGTAGATGTGACCCATGTGCTCAGAACTCCTCGCGGATCTCACCGAGGAGGGCCTCGGTGCGTTGTGCCGGTGCGGCTTGCGCACCCATGCGGTCCAGGACCTCCAGATAGGCGGCCGTGTCGGGGCGCTCGTCGAGATAGGCGGCGCCCGTCAGGCTCTCCGAATAGACGATGTCCGGGATCTCGGGGATGTCGAACCGGAAGAGCTGGAAGGGCCCGAACATGCCGGGGTGCGCCCCCGCCGTGAACGGGAGGATCTGCAAGGTGACGTGCGGCAGCGCGACGGCCTTGATGAGCCGGTCGATCTGCCCGCGCATCACGGCGGGCTCCCCGATGTGGCGCCGCAGCACCTGCTCGTCCAGGACGGCCCACAGGCGCGGCGCGTCGGGCCCGCGCAGCAGCTCCTGCCGCTCCATGCGCAGGGCGACGCGGCGGTCCAGCTCGCGGTCGCTCGCGGTGGGGAAGCCGGTGCGCAGGAGCGCCCGCGCGTAGTCCTCCGTCTGGAGCAGCCCGGGGACGCAGTGCGGCTCGTAGGCCCGTATCAGGCTGGCCTCGCCCTCCAGGCTGACGTAGAGGCTGAACCAGGGCGGCAGCACGTCACGGAAGCGGTGCCACCAGCCGGGCCGGTTGGCCTCGTCCACGAGGGCGAGGAAGCCCGCGATCTCGGGCTCGGGGACCGCGTACGTCTTGAGGAGCTTCTCCACGTACGGGGGCTTGAGGCCGACCTCGGCCTTCTCCATGCGACGGACGGTGGTCGTGTTGACACTGAGCGCTTTCGCGGCGTCGCTGAAGGAGCACCCGGCCTTCTCCCGAAGGTCCCGGAGGCGCAGTCCGAGGACTATCTGTCCCACGGTCGGCGCGGACCTGCCGCCTTCCGCCACGGATGCCTCCTCAACTGTGGTTTGTCGCGCTCAGCAGTGTGCCATGTTCGGAGTGCTTCGGCCACAGTGCCAATCTGATTCTGCAAATTGCAGATCTACCCTTGCCATCTGTGACCTGCGGCGAGCATAGTGAGCCTTGTGACTCAGCTCATGAGGCCGCGCGTGCCCGTTCCCCCGCGCACCGTCCCCGCCCTCGACAGGTAGATGGAAGGCGAATGCCCGTGGCTCTCCATCGCCCCACCGCGCCGCTGTCCGACACCGCTCCGGTCGGCGACGAGGGCGGCGTGCGCGACGAGGGCGGCGTGCGTCGCGAAGGCTTCGATCTGCCCGCCCACGCCTCCGCGGTCGCACAGGCCCGCGAGAAGGTCTGCGGACAGCTCCGCCACTGGGGGCTCCCCGAGGACCTGGGGGACATGGCCCAGCTCGTCATCTCCGAGTTCTTCACCAACGCCGTCCTGCACACCGACAGCGGCCGGGTCCGCTGCCACCTCCAGGTCTGCCAGGAGCGGCTGCGCATAGAGGTCCGTGACGAGGGCGGCGGCCACGTCGCACCCCGCGAGGCCGCGGCGGAGGACGTGAACGGGCGCGGACTCCAGCTCGTCAGCGCCGTCGCCGAGAAGTGGGGCGTCCTGGGCGGCGGCCCGCACCTCGGCCGCGTCGTGTGGGCCGAGCTGAGCCTCTTCGCGCTGTAGGCGTGTAGGCGCGACGGGCGGCACGCCCCTTCCCGCGGACAGGCGGTACGCCCCCGGCGCGCGCCGGAGGCTCAGCGCCGGGATTTCCCTCCCACCCTCACCAACACCGCACTTGGCGTGGTCACACGGGCACGGTGCGTGGGATGCTTCGGCGCGACGAGACGTACACGCAGCGAATGTGGTGAGGCGCGCATGCGGGAAGACGAGGTCGCGGCGGGGCTCGGGGTAGATGTCAACATCCCGAGCGTGGCCCGGATGTACGACTACTACCTCGGCGGCAAGGACAACTACGAGGTCGACCGCGCGGCCGTCGCGGAGCTGGACAAGGTCGTGCCCAGCACACGGCCGCTGGCCATCAACAACCGCCGCTTCCTCCAGCGCGTCGTGCGCGTGCTGGCGCGGGAGTACGGCGTGCGGCAGTTCCTGGACCACGGGTCAGGGCTGCCGACCCAGGACAACGTCCACCAGGTCGCCCAGCGCGTCGACCCGGACGCGCGCGTGGTCTACGTGGACAACGACCCCATCGTCCTGGCACACGGCCGCGCGCTCCTCCAGGAGAACGACAACACCGCCGTCATCCAGGCGGACATGCGCGAGACCGACGAGATCTTCGGCCACCCCGAGGTACGCAGGCTCATCCGCTTCGACGAGCCCGTCGCCGTCCTCTTCGTCTCGGTGATGCACTGCATCCCGGACCCCGGCCCGGCTGAGCTGGTGCGCCGCGTGGCCGAGCGGATCCCGTCCGGCAGCTTCCTGGTGATCAACCAGCTCGTCAGCGAGGACAAGGCGACCCGCGACTTCGTCACCAAGTTCATGGACGAGACCACCCACGGGAACTGGGGCAGGGTGCGTCAGGCGCACGAGGTCGCACGGTACTTCGACGGTCTGGAGGTCCTGGAGCCCGGACTCGGCGAGATCAACTACTGGCGCGCCGACTCCGAGCTGGCCGCACGGCAGCTCACCGACGAGTGGTGGGAGTTCGGCGGAGTGGCCCGCAAGCCCTGACCGCACCGTCACTTCCGGGGTGCCGACGGTGAATGGGGAGGGGCCGGGCGCTCGGCGCCCGGCCCCTCCTTCGCGCTCCGCACCCCTATGGCAGCAGTTCCTCCAGGAACGCCTTGGTCCTGGAGGGCGGCTCGGCCATGGCGCACAGCCGGTCCATGACCGCCATGTAGTTCTCCACCTCTTCGCGCTTCTCCAGATAGAGCGAGGAGGTGAGCTGTTCCAGATAGACGACGTCCGGGAGATCGGGCTCCAGGAACCTCATTATGGTGACGGGCCCACCGGCGGCCGCGAGGCCGCCGATCCGGAACGGGGCGATCTGGACCGTGATGTTGCGCTGCTCGGCGGCCCACAGCAAGTGCCGGATCTGACCTTCCATCACGGCTCTGCCGCCGAGCGGCCGTCGGAGCGCCGCCTCGTCGACCACGGCCCAGAGCCGGGGCGCGTGCGGCTGCTTGAGCATGTCCTGGCGCTCGACCCGCAACTGGGCCCGCCGCTCGACCTCGCGGGCCGAGGCACGCGGATGACCCAGCCGCACGACCTCGTGCGCGTACTCCGGCGTCTGGAGGAGGCCGGGGACGAACTGCACCTCGTACGTGCGGATCACCGAGGCGGCCTCTTCCAGGCCGATGAGGCGGTCGAACCAGGGCGACATGACGTCGCTGTACTTCTGCCACCAGCCCGGTGTGCTCGCCTGGCGGGCCACGGAGAGGTACTCCTCGCGCTCCGCGGCGTCCGTGACGCCGTAGAGCGTGAGCAGGTCCTCGACGTCCCGCTCCTTGCAGCCCACCCGGCCCAGTTCCAAGCGGCTGATCTTGGCGTGCGAACCCCGGATCGCGTCCCCTGCGGCTTCCCGGGAGATGTTGCGCTGCTCGCGCAGCCGCCGCAACTGCGTGCCCAGCACGATGCGCAGGATCGTCGGCCCGCCGCGCGGCTGTTCGAGGATGCGCCTGACCGACTTCGCGCGTTCCGCCTCTGCTGACATCCCGCCTGTCCTTGCTCCCCTGAGTGACCGTTCGAGTGCTCAGTGTCCCACCACTCACCCACCCCGTACAGCCATGCAGGACGCACGTACCGCTGCCATGTGTCGATGCCATGTGCGACGTGGGCACGCGCGTGCCTGTGGCCTGGTCCGGTGGCCTGATGGGACCGCGCGCCGACGCTCGCGCGGTCCCGTGAATCTCAGCCGTCGGGGCGGATTTCAGCCGTCGGAGGGGACCAGATCGTCGAAGTCCCCGTCCTTGGCTCCCTGGATGAACGCGGCCATTTCCGCGGCGGTGTAGATGAGCGCGGGACCCGAGGGGTGGCGGGAGTTGCGGACGGCGACGCCGCCGTCGCCGAGCCCCGCCAGCTCGACGCAGTTCCCGTTGGGGTTGCTGCGCGCGCTCTTCCGCCAGGTGACGTCCTGCAACCGGGTGGCCTCGATGCCGTTGTCGATGTGCATAAAGCGCCTCTCCATCAGTGCCGCGAACGGGTCGCGGGAGTGCTGGAACCTGATGGCTGAACACCTTCCCACACCGGAGCGTTCTTACATCTGTAATTGCAGATGTACTTGCATCCGTAAGAACGTGTCCGCGAGAATGACCCGCGCAGAACGACTGACGTCAACTGAGGCGAAGATCACGGGAGTTGACGGTCATCACTCGCACTCTGGAGTCCCATTGACCTCACAAGGCTTTGAACGACCCGCTGTCGCAGGGCCGGTGGACGATCAGACCGAGCCCGAGTGGGACGACCCCCTCACGCGTCTGCTGCTCCTGCTGGAGATCGCCGACGAGCCGCCGTGGCTGCGCCAGATCGAGCGCTCGCCGCGGAGCGGGGAGGGCCGGCTCGGACACAGAGCGGGCTGACCCGGACACGGCGCAGGCTGATTCGGGTACAGCGCGGGCTGAGGGGTCCCGCTCCCGGGATCACCGTGCTCCACGGGGGTGGGTACGGACGGTCGAGGGCGCGGTCATGCCGGTGAGGGCGGCCGGGAGCGGGGCCGTGTGCAGGATGTCGAGCCGGGAGACCGCGCGGGTCAGCACCACGTACAGCCGGTGCGCGCCGCGCGGTTCGGCCGCGACGATGGCCGAGGGTTCGAGCAGGATCACATGGTCGTACTCCAGGCCCTTCGCCGCGCTCGCGGGCAGCACCGTCACCCGCGCCTCGCCGCCGATCTCCTCCGCCGACGTGGTGCGGAAACCCGCGCCCGTCAGCGCCGCGCGGGCCGCCTCCGCGTGCTCGTCGGCGGCGATGACGGCGACGGAGCCCGCACGGGTCAGCGCCTCCCGTACCGCCTCGGCCGTCGCGCGCGCCAGGTCCGGGACCTCGCGTACGCGCAGCTCGCCGTCGCCGCGCAGCGAGCGCGCCGGCGGCACCGGCACGTCCAGCGAGTCCAGCAGCGCGTTGGCCGCCGCCACGATGGCGCGCGGCACCCGGAACCCCGTGGTCAGCGGCACGACCCGCGCCTCGGGCCGCCCCAGGTGCGCGAGCTGCTCCGGCCACCGCGCCGCGGCCCAGGGCGTGGTGCCCTGCGCGAGGTCGCCCAGCACGGTCAGCGAGCCGTACTCGCTGCGGCGGGCTATCACGCGGCACTCCATGGGAGAGAGGTCCTGCGCCTCGTCCACGACCACGTGCCCGTAGCTCTCCTCGGGGCGCCCGATCAGCCCGGCCACCTCGTCCAGCAGCACCAGATCGGCACGTGACCACCGCGCGCCGCGGAACGTGCGCGGGGCCCGCTCCCACAGCAGCGCCCGCTGTTCGGGCCCGGTGAGCAGGCCGTCGGCGCTACGGCTCAACTCCCCGGCGTCGCCCAGCAGTTGAGCCAGCACTTCCTCGGGGCGCGCCTTGGGCCACACTGCGTCCAAGAAGGCCGTGACGGCGCGGGCCCTGCCCATGCGGCGCAGCCACTCGGCGCCCGGCGGGCCCGCCCTGCGCTCCGCCCTGTCGCGCAGCAGCGCCACGACCCGGGCCCGCACCCGCTCCCTGCCCACCTCGTACGGCGGGTCCTCGCGCTCGACCAGTTCGACGAGCCGCGCCAGCTCACCGGCGTCGACGCGCCAGCGGTAGGACCCGTCGGGCACGACGAGGGGTTCCTCCGGGGCCCGCACCCGTCCGTAGAGGGAGCGCCGGAGCACGGCCGCCATGCGCGGGTCGTGCTTGACGCGGGCCGCTTCCTCGCCGTCCTCGGCGACGGCGGGGTGCCGGGCGACGAGATCGCCGACGGTGCACTGCCGCACACCGACCTCGCCGAGCGAGGGCAGCACCTGCGAGATGTAGCGCAGGAACGCCTCGTTGGGGCCGAGGACGAGCAGCCCGCCGCGCGCGATGCGCCGGGGGTGGGTGTAGAGGAGATAGGCGGCGCGGTGCAGCCCGACGGCGGTCTTGCCGGTGCCGGGCGCGCCCTGGACGCAGAAGGACTCGGCCAGGCCGCCGCGTACGAGGTCGTCCTGCTCCGGCTGGATGGTGGCGACGATGTCGCGCATCGGGCCGACACGGGGGCGCTCGATCTCCCCGGCGACGATCGCGCTGGCGGGGGCTTCGCCGGTGCCTGTGCCGGTGTGGGTGCCGTCGCCGTCGTGCGGGGTGAGGTGTTCGTCCTCCAGGCCCGTGAGGTCCTCGGGCGCGCCCCGGCTGCCAGGGGCCCAGCCGAAGCGGCGGCGCACGGCGACACCTCGGGGCTGTGCGGCGGTCGCCTGGTAGAAGGCGCGCGAGACCGGGGCGCGCCAGTCGAGGACGAGGGGCGGCGCGGCCGGGTGCTCGGCGACGCGGCGGCGGCCGATGTAGTAGCGCTGCGCCTCGTGGGCGGCGTCCGTGGGGGTTCCCGGGCCGGTTCCGTGGCCGGTTTCCGGGGTGGCGTCCCGGTCGGAGAAGTCGAGGCGGCCGAAGAAGAGGGGTGCTTCGGGCTCCTCGCGCAGTTCCTTGGCCCAGCTGCGCAGCGCGCGCCCGAGCGCCTCCGCGCTGGCCCCGTCACCGGAGACGCCCTCCTCCCGGACGACACCGGCGCCGCTCGTCACCCGCTCCTGCGCGTCCGCGACGGTCCGCGCCATGGCGTCCCGGCATACCCGTGCGTACGCGCGCTCCCTGGTCAGTTCGTCGGCGTCGGCCGCTCCGTCCCCGGTCGGTGCGCCCCCGTCCCGCTCACCGTGCGGACGCATTGCCCGTGCCCTCTTCCCTCGGTGCTCCGTCCGGGTCCGGGAGGCCGGAGCGCAGCAGCGCGAAGGCGTGCTCGGCCGCCTCGACCGCGCCCTCGTACACCTCGTCGGCCGGGGTGCCGTCGGCGATGCGGCGCCAGTTGTCGAGCGCGAGGATGCGCTGGACCGCGACGATCTGGCCCGCCGCGAGCCGCGCCGTCAGACCGGGCTCGGACTCGGGCTCCTCGGCGCTCCGCGCCGCTCCGCCTCCGCCTCCGTTTCCGCTTCCGTGTGCGGCCTCGTGCAGCGCCGTCGCGAGGGCGTGTTCGGAGCGCGAGGTGTACGCGTGCAGCCGCGCCACCAGGCTGGGAGTGCCGTAGAGGAGCCGGTGGAAGGCCAGCACGGCCTCGTGATCGCACAGTCCCGTGACGGGGTCGCGCTCGGCGAGTCCGCGCAGGAAGTGCGCGTGCAGCGCGGCCAGCGGTGAGGTGTCAGGGGCGCGCCCGCGCACGACGCGGGCGGCCTCGTCCTCGTGGTCGCCGAAGCGGTAGAGGGCCATGTCCTCCTTCGCCGGGAAGTAGCGGAAGAGGGTCGGCTTCGAGACCTCGGCGGCCTCCGCGATCTCGGCCACGGAGACCTGGTCGAAGCCGCGTTCCAGGAAGAGGGCGATGGCCGCTTCCGAGATCGCCTCGTACGTGCGCTGTCGCTTGCGCTCCCGCAAGCCCTGCTGCTGCTCGGTCATGGGGGCGAGCATAACAGGAAATGTTACTCGGTTAAATTTATGACCGAGTCTCTAGTGTTGGGATTTCGCGTGAGGTGGGTCTCAGAGCCGTCACGGCCTGAGTTGCCGTCGGGGAGGGCCCGTACTGGGAGGCGACGCGTCCTCGGGGGGTCCGGGGCGCATGACCGGGGGGAGTTCCTTATGTTTCGCACGCGCATCGGAATGCTGGCGGCGGCCACGGCTGCCGGGGCCATGCTGCTGACCGCCTGCGGCGGCGACGGCACGGAGGGGGCCGATGACACCGACTCGGCCGCACCGGCCGCTTCGGCACCGGCCGCCGGGGGAGACCTGGACTTCCTCAGCGGCACGGCGAAGGCCAACCGGGCCGCCCCCAGGACCGGGGACTGGGCGAACGAGCCGGGGAAGCCCGCGGTGCAGTCGAAGGCGAAGAAGTGGGTCCAGCTCAGCGCCGCCAAGGCGGGCGCCCTCGACCCCGTGGTGGTCAACGGCGCGGGCTTCACCCTCTACCGCTTCGACAAGGACACCGCGACCCCCTCCAAGTCCAACTGCGAGGGTGAGTGCGCGACGACCTGGCCGCCCGTCGTCGTCAGCCCGCGCGGCAAGATCTTCATCGACGGCATCGACGAGTCCGCCATCGGCACGGTGAAGCGGTCCGACGGAACGCTCCAGGTGACCATCGGCGGCTGGCCCGTCTACCGCTTCAGCAAGGACCTCCGGCCCGGGGACACCAACGGGCAGGGCGTCGGGGGCACCTGGTTCGGCGTCACGCCCGACGGCCAGAAGGCGGGCGAGCCCGCGGGTGGCGATCAAGGTGAGGGCGATCGGGGCGAAGGCGACGGCGGCCGGGCCGCGCCCGCCACCAGCGCGACCCTCTTCGACGACAAGGACTTCGCCGACAACGGCGCCCAGGGCCTGGCCGGTGAGGGCTGCCAGAACGTCTCCCGCGACAACATCGCCTCCTCGCTCCAGGCCGAGGGCTCCCTGAAGATCTGGTCGGGACCCGACTGCACCGGCAGGTCCGAGGTCGTCGAGGGTGACGTCGCCGACCTGGCCACGGTCGGCTTCGACAACGACATCTCCTCCGTGTTCTTCGGCTGACGGGCGCTCAGCTCGCCGACGGCCCGAGGCCGCGGCCCCTCACCGGGTCGCGGTCCCGGGTCGTTTCCGTGCGCGGGCGCACTGTTGACGCTGTACGCGCGTGCCCGGAGAATCCGAGAAGGCCCGCGCGTCCGCGCACACGGCGCGAGCGGCGGGCGGGATCGGTGGGGTGCCATGAGTGGTGGAGAGCCGGAGGCCGACTGCTCCGCCGCCCCCGCGCCCGACCCCACCCGCATCTCCACTTTCACCTCCACCCCCGCGCCCTCGGCGCGCGTCGGATGGCTGCTCACCTCCCGCCGCCACATCGATCTGCTGCGAGTGTGCAGCGCGAGGTAAGGCCCGCCCGGAGGGAAGCCCTCCGTGGTCCGTCCGGCTCGGCGCCCGTCCTTCGCGGGTCCGGGGCGCCGCTCAGGACGCCCGCCGCCCGGCCCCTCCGGGACCCCGCTGACGTGCCGTAGACCCGTCATGCCGTGACCCGTAGCGCACCATCGCCCGCTCGCCAGCCACGCCCGAGGGAGAGCCATGTCCGCGACCCTGTCCACGTCCGCGACCCTGTCCACGTCCGCGTCCATGTCCATGAGTGCCGAGACCGTGCCGTCGGAGGGGGCCGGCGGCCGGGGAGTCTTCCGGGGGCGGATCGGGTGCCGCGACGGGAGCGGCTTCCACGCCGTGCCCCACCGCTACCGCCTCCACCTCGTGCCGTCCTGTCCGTCGTCCCTGCGCATAGCCGTCACGCGTCGGCTGATGGGGCTGCACACGACGCTGCCCGTCACCGTGCTGCCCCCGGCGCCCGACGCCGGGCACGGCTACGCCTCGCTCGGCGGCCTGTACGAGGCCACCCGGCACCGCTACCAGGGCACCCTCTCGGCGCCCGTGCTCAGCGACGGGTGGACGGGCCGGATCGTCAGCAATCACGCCCCCGACATCGTCCGTGACCTGGCCGGACGCTTCGAGCGCGGCGCGGAGGCGCCCGAGCTGTACCCCGTCGAGCGGGCCCGTGGCATCGGCGCGTTCGAGGAACTGGCCGAGGAGCGCCCCGACGAGGCGCTGGCCGAGGCGGAGGACCGTCTCGCGGCGGCGGGCGGCGACGGTGCCTTCCTGCTGGGCGGTGCGCTGACCGCCGCTGACGTCCAGTTGTGGGCGGTGGTCACCGTACGCCGCTACGGGACGCGGGGCGCGGCGGGCCCGCGCGTGACGGAGCATGTGGCGCGGCTCGGCGCGCTGCCCGCCTTCCGGGAGGCGGCGCGGGGGCTGGCGCACCTCGGGGACTGAGGCGCGGACGCCGCCTCAAGACGCGGGTTCCGGCCATCTGCCCGGAATGCTCCTTTTGCGGGATATTTCCGGTGCTGGTGTAGTGGGCGGGGAGGCGTGCTGGTCGCCTCACTCCACCTCACCGCAAAGGACCGGGCCATGGCCGACTTCCTCACCGACGTGCAGACCCTGCGGGACAAGGCCCGCGACGACATCATGAGCGGCCCGGTGACCTCCTCGTACGGAACCGACGTCGGGAAGGTCATCGAGCTGCTGAACGTCGCGCTCGCCACCGAGCTGATCTGCGTGCTGCGCTACCGGCAGCATCACTTCACCGCCTCGGGGCTGGACTCCGAGCCGGTGGCGGCGGAGTTCCTGGAGCACTCCAACGAGGAACAGGACCACGCCGACCAGCTCGCCGACCGCATCGTCCAGCTCGGTGGCGATCCCCTCTTCGACCCCTCGGCGCTCGCGGGCCGCGCCCACTCGGAGTACGTCACCGCCACCGACCTGAGCGAGATGGTGCGCGAGAACCTCGTCGCCGAACGGGTCGCCATCGCCTCGTACACCGAGATGATCAACTGGATCGGCTCGGCCGACCCCACCACCCGCAGGGTCCTGGAGACCATCCTCGCCAAGGAGGAGGAGCACGCCGACGACATGCTCACCTTCCTCGAACCCCAGCACTGAGCAACCCGCAGCACCGAGAACCCCCGCGCGCCGGTCCGGCGCAGAGCCGGTGCCGGTGTGCCGGGGCTCGTCCCGCACTTCTGGAGTCGCCTCCCATGACCATGCCGCCCTTCGGTTCCCCCGGGCCTTCCTCCGGTTCCGGCTCGTCCTCCTCGGACCCGTTCTCCGACCTCCTCAACCGGTTCTTCGGCATGTCCCCCGTCTCGTCGCCGCCCGCCGTGCAGCGGGTGCCGATCGGGCGGCTGCTGACGGACTCGGCGCGCGAGCTGATCGCGCGCGCCTCGGCCCGCGCCCAGGAGGACGGCAGCCCGGACCTGGACACCGAGCACCTGCTGTGGGCATGCACCCAGGTCGAGCCCGCGCGGTCGCTGCTCGAACGCGCGGGCGCCGACGCCGACGCGCTCGCCGGTGCCGTGGCGGAGGCGCTGCCGGGGGAGAGCGGCACACCGTCGGCGGAACCGGGGCTGACCCCGGCAGCCAAGCGGGTGCTGATCGCCGCGCACGCTCTCTCGCAGGCAGCGGGCGTCTCCTACATCGGCCCCCAGCACATCCTCGCGGCCCTGCTGGACGACCGTGACTCCGGCGCGGGCCGCCTCCTGGCGGGCAACGGGCCCGACAGCGGGCGGCTGGCCCGCGCTGTCGAGGGCGCCGCGCGCGGCGAGGGCACCGGACCGGGCGCCGGGCGCGGCGGGCAGAGCGGGCAGGGCGGCAGCTCGACGCCGACCCTGGACGAATACGGGCGCGACATGACCGAGGAGGCGCGGGCCGGGAAGCTGGACGTGGTCGTCGGGCGCGGCGAAGAGGTCGAGCAGACGGTGGAGATCCTCTCCCGGCGCACGAAGAACAACCCCGTCCTCATCGGCGAACCCGGTGTCGGCAAGACCGCCATCGTCGAGGGCCTGGCCCAGCGCATCGTGGCCGGTGACGTGCCGCAGACCCTCAAGGACAAGCGCGTCGTCGCCCTCGACCTGACCGGCCTTGTGGCGGGCTCCAAGTACCGGGGCGAGTTCGAGGAGCGGCTGAAGAACGTCATCGACGAGGCCGCCCGTGCCTCCGACTCCATGATCCTGTTCATCGACGAACTGCACACCGTCGTGGGCGCGGGCTCCGGAGGGGAGGGCTCGATGGACGCGGGCAACATCCTCAAGCCCGCGCTCGCCCGCGGCGAACTGCACGTCATCGGCGCCACCACGCTGGACGAGTACCGCAGGAACATCGAGAAGGACGCCGCGCTGGAGCGCCGCTTCCAGCCCGTCATGATCCCCGAGCCCTCCGTCGAGGAGACCGTCGAGATCCTGGACGGCCTGCGCGACTCCTACGAGGCACACCACCAGGTCCGCTTCACCGACGAGGCGCTGCGCGCGGCGGCCGAGCTGTCCGACCGCTATCTGACCGACCGCTTCCTGCCCGACAAGGCCATCGACCTGATGGACACGGCGGGCGCGCGCGTGCGGCTGCGCTCGCTGGGGCGCTCGACGGAGGTCGTCTCGCGCGAGGACCGGCTGGCCAAGCTGAGGCGCGAGAAGGAACAGGCCGTCGCCGCCGAGGACTTCCGCCGCGCCGACGAGATCAAGCGCGAGACCGCCGAGGTGGAGGCGGAGCTGGCGGGCGTCGAGGAGCGGCGCGAGGGCGTCATGTCCGTCACCGCCGACGACATCGCCGAGGTGCTGTCCCGGCGCACCGGCATCCCCGTCGCGCAGCTCACCGAGACCGAGCGGGAGAGGCTGCTGAAGCTGGAGAGCGCCCTGCACGAGCGCGTCGTCGGCCAGGACGAGGCGGTCACCGCCGTGGCCCAGGCCGTGCGCCGCAACCGCGCGGGCATGGGCGACCGCAACCGGCCCGTCGGCTCCTTCCTCTTCCTCGGGCCGACGGGCGTGGGCAAGACCGAACTCGCCAAGGCCCTGGCCGAGTTGCTCTTCGGTGACGAGAACAGGCTGGTCCGCTTCGACATGAGCGAGTACCAGGAGAAGCACACCGTCTCGCGCCTCGTCGGAGCGCCGCCCGGCTACGTCGGCCACGAGGAGGCCGGGCAGTTGACGGAGCAGGTCAGGCGGCGGCCCTACAGCGTGCTCCTCTTCGACGAGGTGGAGAAGGCACACCCCGACGTCTTCAACTCGCTGCTCCAGGTGCTGGACGACGGGCGCCTCACCGACGCGCAGGGGCGCACCGTCGACTTCCGGAACACGGTCGTCATCATGACCAGCAACATCGGCGCCCAGCGCATCCTGGCCCACCAGGGCAGGACGGACGAGATCCGCGACCAGCTCATGGGGGACCTCAGCAGCCGTTTCCCGCCCGAGTTCCTCAACCGCATCGACGAGACCATCGTCTTCCACGGACTCGGCGAGGACGACCTCGGCGGCGTCTTCGACCGGCTGCTGGAGCGCAGCGTGCGCAAGCTGCGTGCCCAGGACATCGGCCTGGAGGTCACCGAGGCGGCGAAGAAGCTGCTCATCGCGCACGGCCACCAGCCGGAATACGGGGCACGCCCGCTGCGGCGCACGATCCAGACGGAGCTGGACAACCGCATCGCCTCGCTGCTGCTCGGCGAGGAGGTGGGGCCCGGCGACACGGTGGTCGCCGACGTCCAGGACAACTCCCTGGTCTGCTCGGTCCGCCACGGGGACCAGCGGCCGGACGGCCATTCCGGTTCAGACACCACCCCCGGCACCGACACCAGGACGGAACCCCGCTCATGAAGGCTCTCCAGTACCCGAGCATCGGCGCGGCGCCCGCCGTCGTCACCGTGCCCGATCCCGAACCGGGCCCCGGGCAGGTGCTGTTGAAGGTCACGGCGGCCGGCGCCTGCCATTCGGACATCGCCGTCATGGGGTTCAGCGCCGACCAGATCGCCTTCCCCCTCCCGCTCACTCTCGGCCACGAGGGCGCGGGAACCGTCGCCGCGCTCGGTCCTGGCGCCACGGGGGTGGAGGTCGGCGAGGCGGTCGTCGTCTACGGGCCCTGGGGCTGCGGGGTGTGCCGGATGTGCGCGCGGGGCGAGGAGAACTACTGCCTGCGCGCCCAGCAGGAGGGCATCTTCCCGCCGGGGCTGGGCGAACCGGGCGCCATGGCCGAGTACCTCCTCGTGGACGACCCCCGCCACCTCGTGCCCATCGGCGACCTCGACCCCGTGCGGACCGTGCCGCTGACCGACGCCGGGCTCACCCCGTACCACGCCATCAAGCTCTCGCTGCCCAAGCTCGTCGCGGGCAGCACGGCCGTCGTCATCGGCACCGGCGGCCTCGGGCACGTCGCCATCCAGTTGCTGCGCGCCATGACCGCGACCCGCGTCGTCGCCCTCGACATCAACGACGACAAGCTCGCGCTCGCCCGCAGCGTCGGCGCACACGAGGTGCTGCTCTCCGACGAGCGCGCCGCGGGCCGCATCCGCGAGCTGACCGGCGGCGAAGGCGCCACCGTCGTCCTCGACTTCGTGGGGGCGCCCTCCACCCTCGCCCTCGCGGGCGGGAGCGTCGGCGTCGAGGGCGACGTCACCATCGTCGGCATCGGCGGCGGCACACTCCCCGTCGGCTTCGGTGTGCTGCCCTACGAGGTGACGGTGCGCTCCCCGTACTGGGGCAGCCGCTCCGAGCTGATCGAGGTGCTCGACCTGGCACGGCAGGGGGCACTCGACGTCCACGTCGAGACCTTCTCCCTGGACGAGGCACCCCACGCCTACCGCCTGCTGCACGACGGAAAGGTCAACGGCCGCGCCGTAGTGGTCCCTTGAGCTGTTGAACCGTTGAGCTGTCTCCTGGCGCGCACAGCACGCACACTGGAGGGAAAGCGGAGGAGCGAGACAAGGGAGAGTTGACCCAGATGACCGACCAGTCCGCAGTTCCCACCGCCAAGGGCCGTGTCGTCGTCGGTGTCGACGGGTCGGGCGCTTCTCTGCGCGCGCTCGACCGCGCCGCCGACGAGGCCGAACGGCGCGGCGCCGAGCTGGAGATCCTGTGCGGAGGGCTGTGGCCCCGGCGTGCGGCCGTGCCCGTCACCCAGAGCGACACCGAACGGTTCCTCAAGGCCGCGGCCGAGATCGTCGACGAGGCGGTCCAGCGGGTGGCGGAGCGCGCGCCCGGGCTCAGGGTCGTGCCGTCCACACCGGTCGAGACCCCGGCAGCCGACGCGCTCGTGCGCGCCAGCCGCACCGCCGCGCTCACCGTCGTCGGCACCCGGGGCAGGGGCGGCTTCGCCGGGCTGCTGCTCGGCTCGGTCAGCCTCCGGGTCGCCGCGCACTGCGAGGGCCCGCTGATGGTCGTACGCGCCGACACCCCCGACGGGACGGCGCCGCGCGGCACCACGATGGTGGGGCTCGGCTCGGAGGCGGACAAGGAGGCGCTGCGCTTCGGCTTCGAGGAGGCCACCCGCCGCGAGTCCACGCTGCGCGTCCTGCACGTGTGGCCCTCGCCCCGGATGCCCGGACGGCTCCAACTGCCGCCCAGGGAGGTCGAGGAGCAGCGCGCTGCGGCGCTCGCCGTGGTGCGTGAGGCGGTGGCGCCCTTCCGGGAGCGGTATCCGCAGGTGCGGGTGAAGGAGGAGGAGCAGACCGGGGCGCCCGCCGGGCCGCTCATCGAGGCCAGCCGCGCCGCCGACGTGCTCGTGCTCTCCACGCACGCCCGCCAGCGTCGCCGCCTCGGCCTCCAGCTCGGTCCCGCTGCGCACGCGGTGCTGCACCACGCGCACTGCCCGGTGGTGCTCGTTCCGGCACAGTGACCCGCGCAGGGCGCGCCGTCGGGCCAGGGCGGCAGGCCGTCTTGACAAGGTGACATGCCCGTAACAGACAGTTCCTAGCCTCACACCCCACCACGCGGACCAAGCGGACCATGAGGAAAGGGACCTCGGATGCGAAGGATGCGAAGAGCCTTACGCGGCGGCCTGCTCCCCCTCCTGCCCCTGCTGCTGCTCGCCGCGCTCCCCGCGAGCCTCCTGGCCGTCCCGTCCGCCGCGGCGGGGCGCGCCCATGACCCGGCTGCGGGGCGCCCGCACGGCCCCGTGCCGGTGGTCGGGCGCGACCTCGGCGAACTGCGCCGCGCGCTGGAGCGGGGCGAGGTCACCTCCGTCCAGCTCGTCGACGCCTATCTGCGGCGCATCGACGCGTACGAGGACGCCTACGCGGACCAGCCCGGGATCAACGCCGTGATCTCCGTGGACCGGCGCGCGGCGCGGGCCGGTGCGGCGCGCCTGGACGCCGAGCGCGCCGCCGGACGGGTGCGCGGACCGCTGCACGGGATCCCCCTCGTGCTCAAGGACAACTACGACACCGCCGACACGCCGACCACCAGCGGCTCCCTCGCTCTGCGCGAGCTGCGCCCGCGCCGCGACGCCACCCAGGTGCGCAGGCTGCGTGAGGCGGGCGCGATCGTTCTCGCGAAGACGAACATGCACGAGTTCGCGATGAGCGTGACCACCCTCAGCTCGCTCGGCGGCCAGACCCGCAACCCGTACGACCAGACCCGCCACCCCGGTGGCTCCAGCGGCGGCACGGGAGCCGCCGTCGCCGCCGCCTTCGCGCCCGCCGGGATGGGCACGGACACCTGCGGCTCCATCCGCATCCCGGCCTCGCACAACAACCTCGTCGGACTGCGACCCACCCTCGGCCTCTCCAGCCGCGCCGGGATCGCCCCGCTCGCGGGCACGCAGGACACCGCGGGCCCGATGACCGTCTCCGTACGGGACGCGGCGCTGCTCCTCGACGCCACCGCCGGGCACGACCCCAGGGACCCGGTCACCGAGGCCGCCAGGGGGAAGGTCCCGCGCAGCTATCTCGACGGGCTCTCCCGCGACGCGCTGCGCGGCAAGCGCGTCGGCGTCTTCACCGACTACTTCGGTGCGGAGGACGAGGCGGCGCCCACCAACGCCGTCGTGCGCGAGGCCGTCGCCGACATGGCCAGGAGCGGAGCAACCCCCGTCGAGCTGGGCGCCCAGCCGGACATCATGGAGGCGGCGGCCGGGGCCAACCGGGTCAGGGACGAGTTCGAGCGCGACCTCAACGCCTACCTCGCCGAGTCCGCCGACGGGCACCCCCGCTCCCTCGCCCGCCTGGAACCACCGCGCGACGAGATCACCCTCGCCGACATCGCCACCTCAGGCCAGGTCACCCCGAGCGTCCTGGAGACACTGCGCGCGTGGGTGAACAGCCCGCCGCTGCCCAACCCGGCGTACGAGGAGAAGCTGCGCCAGCGCGACGTGCTGCGCACCCTGCTGACGGAGCTGATGCGCGAGCACCGGCTCGACGCACTCGTCTACCCCTCCGTCAGCCGGCCGCCCACCCCCGTCGGCACCACCCAGCCGTACGCCAACTGCCGCCTGTCCGGATACAGCGGCTTCCCCGCCCTCAGCGTCCCGGCCGGATTCACCGGGGACGGACTGCCCGTCGGCGTGGAACTGCTGGGTCGCCCCTTCGACGAGCCAGGCCTGCTGGCCATGGGCTACGCGTACGAGCAGGCCACCCGCCACCGCACACCTCCGACGAGCACCCCGCCGCTGGCTGACTGAGCAGGACGCGGCGGCCGACTGAGGGAAAGATGGACCCCAGCGCCCCCACCACGCGCCATATGACCCGGAGGTCGAGATGAGCAGCCCCGAGCAAACCCCCGAGACCGACACCGACACCTACGACGTGATCGTGATCGGCGCGGGCCCCGTCGGCGAGAACGTCGCCGACCGCGCACACGCGGCGGGACTCAGCGCCGTGATCGTGGAACGGGAACTGGTCGGAGGAGAGTGCTCGTACTGGGCCTGCATGCCCAGCAAGGCCCTGCTGCGGCCGGTCGCCGCCGTCGCCGACGCACGCCGCGTCGCGGGCGCGGCCCAGGCCGTCACGGGGAAGCCCGACGCGGCGGCCGTGCTGAAGCGGCGCGACGGCTTCGCGTCGGACTGGAAGGACGACGGACAGGTCGGCTGGCTGGAGTCGGTCGGCATCGACCTGGTACGCGGCCACGGACGGCTCGACGGACCACGCCGCGTCACCGTGGAACGCCCCGACGGCACCACCACGACCCTGACGGCCCGGCACGCCGTCGCCGTCTGCACCGGCAGCCGCGCCGCGCTGCCCGGACTGCCGGGCATCGAGGCGGCCAAGCCCTGGACCAGCAGGGAGGCGACCTCGGCCAAGGAGGTGCCGGGGCGGCTCGCCGTCGTCGGCGGGGGAGTGGTCGGCGTGGAGATGGCCACCGCCTGGCGCGCCCTCGGTTCCGCCGTCACCGTCCTCGTGCGCGGCGAGCGGCTGCTGCCGAAGATGGAACCGTTCGCGGGGGAACTGGTCGCGGAGTCGCTGGCCGAGGCGGGCGCGAGCGTGCGCACCGGTGTGTCCGTCGAGAGGCTGGCGCGCCCGGCGCCGGACGGGCCGGTGACCCTGACGCTCGACGACGGCGGGGAACTCGTCGTCGACGAGGTCCTGTTCGCGACGGGACGGGCGCCGCGCACCGAGGACATCGGCCTGGACACGGTGGGGTTGAAGCCCGGCAACTGGCTGTCCGTGGACGACAGTTGCCGCGTCGAGGGGGTCGAGGACGGCTGGCTGTACGCGGTCGGTGACGCCAACGGGCGCGCGTTGCTGACGCACCAGGGCAAGTACCAGGCCCGTATCGCGGGTGCGGCTCTGGCTGCCCGCGCCACGGGTGCGTCCGCTCTGGAGACCGGTGCCTGGGGCGCGCACGCTGCCACCGCCGACCATGCGGCGGTGCCCCAAGTGGTGTTCAGCGACCCCGAGGCCACCTCGGCGGGCCTCACGGCCGAGGAGGCGGCCTCGCGCGGTCTGCGGGTGCGTGCGGTGGATGTCGACCTGGGCGGCGTGGCGGGCGCGGCCCTCTTCGCGGACGGCTACCGTGGCCGGGCCCGCATGGTCGTCGACCTCGACACCGAGACCGTCGTCGGCGCGACCTTCGTGGGTCCCGGCGTCAGCGAACTCCTCCACTCCGCGACGACGGCCATCGTCGGCGAAATCCCCCTGCACCGGCTCTGGCACGCGGTGCCCGCGTACCCGACGATCAGCGAGGTGTGGCTGCGCCTGCTTGAGGGGTACCGAGGGTAGGGGTTGCCCCTTCATCGGGCTGTGCCCCTTCGCGGGGTGCGGGGTGAAGGCTTCACGGGGTGCCCGGTTCATTGGGGGTGCGCCTGCCTGGGTGCCCCTTTGGGGGTTCGTTCGCGTGTTGCGGGCCGGTGGCACGGGTTGTGCCCACCCGTCCCGCCAGCGGGACGATTGCCCACAACTTTTTGGCGCCGTCGCCTGGCGGGGGCGTCCCTGGGTGCGTCTTGGGGTTTCGTTGCCGGGTGCGGGTGTGTGGCTTCGGCGCGGCGTGTGGTTGCGGTGCGTCGCGGCTGGCGCCGCGTGGTTCTTGGCTTGTGCCGGTGGCCGTGTGGGG
>NZ_BAAGSO010000106.1:185204-261927 GCF_054782395.1 Streptomyces daliensis
TGGGTGTCCGGTGCCGCGCCGGGGTGTCTCCTCGGCGTGAAGCTTTCGTGTTCGGCTTTCCGCCGTCGTTCGTCTCGACCTGCGGGGACACCCCACCGCGTCCCCGTCCCGCCGGTGGCCCACTGTCCGGTTCCGGGTGTGCCCGGGTTCACCCCAGCCCGGGGCCCGTTTCCTCGGCGTGCGGCGGCACACCCCCCAGCGCGGGACCTACGGTCCCCACTTCACGGGCCAACCGTCCCGCGCAACATCCCCGGTGCAGGGTGCGCCTACCCGAGTGCCCCCTGGGGTCTCGTTGGCGTGCTGCGGGCCGGTGGCACGGGTTGTGCCCACCCTCCCCCAGCTACCGCTGGGAGGTGCCCCCTCGCCATGCGGAACGCCTGCCCACAACAAGGGTGGTGGGCCGCCGTCGCTGGCTTCCCGGGCAGGGCTGGGCCCGTACCGCCAGGTGCGGGCACACAGCATGGGAACAAGCGGAGGGGGCACCGGCCGGAGGTTGGCCACCGGGTGGGAGGTGGTGCGGTGGGGTGTCCCCGCAGGACGAGCAAGTCACCGGCGGGGAGTCGAAAACGAAAGCTTCACGCCGAGGAGACACCCCGGCGCGGCGCCGACCCCCACCACACAGGCACCCCATAACCACGGTCCGCGCCATGAATCACGCGGCGTCAGCCGCGTCGCACCGTCACCACACGCCGTAGCCACCGGCCCGCACCCGGAACACGGCGAACCGCCCCACGCAAGGGACCCCGCCCAGGCGTGCTGCGGCACAAAAATCAGCGCGGGACCCTACGGCACCCACCACACCGGCCAACCGTCCCGCGCAACACCCCCGACGAACCGGGCAACCCCCCGTTCCCTTACGCACCCCGCGAAGGGGACCCGTCCCGCGCAACGCCCCCGGCGACGGGAACACCCTGCAACGGCGAACCGCCCAGCGCAGCGTCCCCGCGGCGGATCCGCTCGACCCCCCACGCGCCCAGCGGTCCGAGCGCCTGGTTGAGTGTGTGGCCGTGCTCGGTCAGGGAGTACTCGACACGGGGCGGGACCTCCGCATAGACCTCCCGCCGCACGAGGCCGTCCTCCTCCATCTCGCGCAGATGCTGCGTCAGCATCTTCTCGCTCACGCCCACGAGACCACGCCGGAGCTGTGCGAAGCGCCGTACCCCGTGCGCGTCGAGTTCCCAGAGGATCAGGCCCTTCCACTTGCCGCTCACGACGTCGAGCGCCGCGTCGATACCGCAGATGTAGGGCCCGTTCCTCGGCGCCTTGACCACCGTTGACCTCCTTGCTCACCAAAAGGTAAGTACCGCAGTAATAAGTGGGTACTTCCGAGGCTAGCCGTGCGCTCCGAGCATGGAGGGGTGAACGGACAACACACCACAGCCTCCCGTCAGCAGAGACCTGTCACCGTCATCGGGCTCGGCCCCATGGGCCAGGCGATGACCCGCACGTTCCTGACCGCGGGGCACCCTGTCACGGTCTGGAACCGCACCCCTGCCCGCGCGGACGGAGTCGTCGCCGAGGGAGCGACGCTCGCGGCCTCACCCGCCGAGGCGGTCGCGTCGAGCGATCTGCTGCTTCTCAGCCTCACCGACTACCGGGCCATGTACGACATCTTGGGCGGCGTCACGGGGCCGCTCACCGGCCGCACTCTCGTCAACCTCAGCTCGGACACCCCCAACCGGACCCGCGAGGCGGCCACCTGGGCGGCGGGCCACGGCGCCACCTTCCTCACCGGCGGTGTCATGGTCCCGGCGCCGATGGTCGGCACGGAGGCGTCCCTCGTCTACTACAGCGGACCCTCCGAGGTGATGGAGCGTCACCAACAGGCGCTGGCGCTGCTCGGCTCCCCCAGGTATCTGGGCGAGGACCACGGCCTGGCCCAGATGATGTACCAGGCGCAGCTCGCGGTGTTCCTCACCGCGCTGTCAGGGCTGATGCACGCGACCGCGATGCTGGGCAGCACGGGCATGAAGGCCCAGGAGGCGCTGCCGGAGCTGCTCTCCCTCACCGATTCGATCGGCGCCATGATGAGGGCGGGCGAGGAGGCACCCGGTGCGGCCATGGACGCCGGGGAGCATCCGGGCGACCTCAGCACCGTCACGATGATGGGCGCGACCGCCGACCACATCGTGGAGACCAGTGCCTCGCTCGGCCTCGATCTCGCACTCGCGGAGGCCGTCCAGGCGCACTACCGGCGGGCCATCGAGGACGGGCACGGCGGCGACAACTGGACCCGCATCATCGACGGCATGCGCGCCCCACGCTGACCCCGGGCCCCTGACCCCCACCCCGACAACTCCCCGGTGCGCAGCGCCCGTCGGCCCCGAGAAAGGCCAGGGTAGGGGAGTGTCCGCAGGGATGACGGGGTGGGCGGGCGGGGGTCGCAGAGTGGAGGCGGTCGTACCGCCTTCCCCTCTGGAGCAACGATGCCCGCACGTCACCGTACCGCCCTCGCCGCCGCGTTCGTCGCCGTCCTCGTCCTCGGACCCGCCGCACCCGCACTGGCCGCACCCGGAGCCGGAACCCGAGACGCGGGGGCGGCGTCCATCCGGGCGTACCAGGCGCCCGACGCCGCCGCGCTGCGTGCCGCCATCGCCGGGCTGCCGGACGAGGAGGGCAAGGAGGCGACGGCCGCGCTGGTACGGGTCGGGGGCGCGGGCGGGGGCTGGCGCGGCAGCAGTGGCGTCGCGGCGTTCGGCTCCCCGAGACCGGCACTGGAGCACGGCAGGTTCAGGGCGGGCAGCACCACCAAGGTCTTCACAGCGGCCGTCGTCCTCCAGCTCGCGGCGGAGCGCAGGATCGACCTCGACCGGCCCGTACAGACCTATCTGCCTGACCTGCTGCCGCGGACCTTCGACCCCGTCACCGTGCGGCAGTTGCTCAACCACACCAGCGGCATCCAGCCGGCCGACGGACCCGGCGACACCTTCGAGGATGCCTACGCCCACCGCTTCGACACCGTCACGCCGGAGGAGACCGTCGCCTCCGCGGTCGCCAAGGGGCCGGAGTTCGCACCCGGTGCCGAGCAGCACTACCTCAACATCAACTACACCGTGCTGGGCCTCCTCATCGAGGAGCGCACGGGCCACACGTACGCGGACGAGGTCGCACGTCGCGTGCTGCGCCCCCTCGGGCTGCGGCACACCTCTGTCCCCGGCACCGACCCGCGCATCCACGGGCCGCACAACCGCGGCTATCAGTCCGTCGCCAACGGCGACGGCGGCACGGAGCTGAGGGACGTCACCGAGTGGAACTCCTCCAGCAGCTGGGCGGCGGGCGACATCATCTCGACCACGGCCGATCTGGAGCGCTTCCTCACGGCGCTCTTCCGCGGCCGGGTGGTCCCCGAGCCGCAACTGCGCGAGATGTTCACGGTCCCGGAGGGTGTGCGGACGCACGGCAGCGGCGAGCCCGCCGCGTACAGCGCGGGCCTGACGCGCCTGGAACTGTCCGACGGGACCGTGGTGTGGGGCAAGTCCGGCGGGCGGTACGGCTACAACACCCTGATCGCCGCCACCCGCGACCTGTCCCGCACCCTCGTCGCCTCCGTCAACGGCACCGACGCGAAGGGCCAGGACATGAACCGGGTGATCGGCGACCTCACCTTCGCCGCGTTCGGCCGCTGACCAGCACCGTTGACCAGCACCGTTCACGCCCTGGCCAGTGCCGCGTTGTGCTGGATCAGGGCCTCGGCCATGCCGTTGACGTTGGGGTAGTCCATGGGGACGATGCCCAGACCGCTCCAGCCGCCGCCCTCGTCGCCGGACAGCAGCGCCTTGACGCGCGGGTTCAGCGTGTCCGAGGTGGAGCGGGGCGGGAGCAGCGCGGCCGTGCTGACGTAGTTGGTGAACAGCTTGCCGGGGGAGTCGACGGCCTTGCGGAAGTGGGCCGCAACCAGCTCGTACTTGCGGCCCGGCTCGGCCATGTACTCGTCCTGGATGTTGAACAGCTCGGTGTTCCCGTACCGCACCCCCGGCAGCCCGTCGGAGTCCCCGAGCAGCACCACCTTGCCCCGCGCCGCACCGAGCGTGGGCAGGGTGGAGTCCAGGCGGAACAGGGAACGCCAGCCCTTGCCGTCGAGATAGCCGTCGAAGAGCCTGCGGAACTCCTCGGCGCTCTCCTCCGAATACTCCTGCTTCACCCGCATCAGCACCGTCTCGGAAGGGTGCCGGGACAGGAAGTCGCGGCAGGAGCCGAGGACGTCGTCGAAGTTGAGGTGCTGGTAGTAGGCGCCGTGGTGGATGGCGAAGGAGCCCTCGAAGGCACGGCAGCGGATGTCGAGGAAGCGGATGCCGCTCTCCAACTGCGTGCCGATGGAGGTGTTCTGGCACTCGGTCCAGGGGCCTCCGTGCCGCGCGCCTGAGTTGTGCGTGCCCGGCAGCGTCAGCCGCTGCACGGGGGTGTCGTCGGGGAGGCCCGAGAGCCATTCCGGGGGTGCGGGGAGCGCCGCGCGCTCCGCCTCCGCCGTCGCCGTACCGGCCGCACCCACAGCCCCGGCCGCTCCCACCGCGCCCGCCGACAGCACTCCGGCGGCCGGAACGGCGACCGCCCCTCGCAGAAAACTCCGCCGTTCGATCGTCATGGGAACGCATCGAAGCACGCCTGGCCGTCACTGACCAGACGCCCTCCCGCCCGCGCGCCGCGTCGGCCGCCGCCCCCGCTCCCGTCCCGGCACCGTCACATACGGGCCCGCAAGCGGCGGTCGGCTGCGCGCAGCGAGCGACCACGCACATGCGAACGCGCCCACGGATCGGCGCCCTTCAGCCGCTCCTCCAGGTTCCGCACCGTCCAGCGCCCTGGGGTGAGATCCGGGTCGTCCAGCTCGTCCCAGCCGATGGGCACGGCCACCGGTGCGCCCGGCTTCGCGCGTACGGAATAGGGGGCGACGGCGGTCTGCGCGTAGGCGTTGCGCTGGATGTCCAGATAGACGCGGTCGCCGCGCTTGGCCTTGCGGGGCTCGTCGGTGAGCCGGTCCGGGTTGCGCTGGACGAGGAGCGCCGAGACGCGGCGGGCGAAGTCCCGCACCGCGTCGAAGTCCGCGTTCCGGTCCAGCGGGGCGAGCACGTGCAGACCGCGGGAGCCCGTGGTCATCAGGAGGGTGGGCAGCTCCACCTCCTCCAGCACGCCGCTCACGCAGCGGGCCGACCACCGTACGTCCTCGAACCCGGCCTTGCCGCTGGGGTCCAGGTCGAAGACGAGGACGTCGGGGTGGTGCGGGCGGTCCTCCCTGGACAGCCAGCGGTGGAGCGTGACGCACGCCTGCCCTGCGAGGTACACGAGCGTGTCGGCGTTGTCGCACACCACGTGGCGCACCTCGCCGTCCTCCTTGGGGAGCACGGCGGTGTGGATCCAGTCGGGGAAGTAGTCCGGCGCGTTCTTCTGCATCAGCGGCTTGCCGCCGATGCCGTCCGGATGCCGCTCCATCATCACCGGGCGGCCCCGCAGCCGGGGCACGGCCCTGCGCGCCACTCGTCGGTAGTGCTCCGCCAGCTCGCTCTTGGTGATCCCGTCGTCGGGGAACAGCACCTTGTCCGGCCTGGTGATCTCCACGTCGTTCACGCCGCCACGGGTTGCCGCGACGGGCGCCGGTAAACGGGGCCGGACGGAGCGTTCCGGCCGGACGGGAACGCTCGCGCGAGGGCGGCCCCGCAGCCGGACCCGTAGGCGGATTCGTGGGAAGCTACAAGAGGTGTCGGGTGTTCGCTGGAGCAATGTACGATGGAGCGGTCCTGCGCAACGCGCGTAGAGTCCCTCGCGTTCCTGATCAGGGCGTTGCAACGACGCACTATCGCGCCTGAACCACCGCACGGAGCCCATCCTCATGGCAGACGCCCCCGACGCGACCACAGCGGCCACCACCACAGCGGCCACCACCGCGACGGCCGAGACCGACGAGACCATCGAGACCCGAGGCATCGAGCCGGTGCCGGAGAACGAGCGCCGCGGCAGGGTCCGCGAACTCTTCCCGACGTGGGTCGCCGCCAATATCAGCGTGCTGCTGCTGACCATGGGCGCCGGGCTCGTCGTCTTCAACGGCCTCAACTTCTGGCAGGTCCTGCTCGCGGCCGTGGTCGCGGTGACGGTCTCCTTCGGCCTCTGCGGCCTGCTCTCCCTCTCCGGCAAGTGGGGCGGCGCGCCGGGCGCCATGCTCTCGCGCGCGACGTTCGGCGTCCGCGGCAACTACTTCCCCGGCATGATCCTGTGGGTCGCCCGCTTCGGCTGGGAGACGATCAACGCGGTCACCGGCGCTTACGCCGTCCTGACCGTCCTGGACCTGCTGTTCGGCATCCGGAGCAGCACCCCGCTGATCGTCGTGACCCTGCTGCTCTTCGTCGGTGCGACGTTCGTGGTCAGCGGCATGGGCCGCAAGGTGCTGAACCTCTGCAACACCTGGTCGACGTACCTCTTCGGGCTGTTCAGCGTGCTCGTCCTCGGCTATCTCGTCAGCACCGTGGACTGGGGCGCCGTCTTCGACCGGCCCGCCGGGAGCACCGCGCTCATGATCGCGGGCATCGGCACCATCGCGGCGGGCGGCATCAGCTGGATCCCGACGGGCCCGGACTTCGCGCGCTACCTCCCGCGCACCGCGCCCGGCGGGAGGATCGTCACCACCACCGTCTCCGGCGCCGCGCTCGTGTTCGTGCCGATGGTGCTGATGGGCGGGGTGATGGCGGTGGCCACGCCCGGGCTGGCCAAGACCAGCGACCCCGTCTCCTTCCTCGGCGACGTGCTCCCGATGTGGCTCTCGGTGCCGTATCTGGTCACCGCGGTCGTCGGGATGCTGCTGATCAACAGTCTTTCGATGTACTCGGCCGGTTTCACCGCGCAGACCATGGGCGTCAAGCTGCCCCGCGCGTGGGCCGTCAGCGTCAACGCGGTGATCAGCCTCGTCGGCGGGCTGCTGCTGATGCTGGTGGCCAAGAGCTTCTACGGCTCCTTCATCACCTTCCTCACCCTCCTCGCGGTCTCCTTCTCCGCCTGGGTCGGCGTGTACGGGGTGGACATGCTTCGACGGCGCACGATGGCGGTGCCGTACGAGGCCGAGGGGCTGATGGACACGGGCCGCACGAGCCGTTACTGGTACGCGGGCGGCTTCTGCTGGCAGGCCATGACTGCCTGGGCCGTGGCGCTGGCTGCGGGGATCGGCTTCACGAAGGTCGACTGGTTCACCGGGCCGCTCGCCACCACCTGGGTCGGCGAGAACGGGCTGGGCTGGGCCGCGACGATCGTCATCGCGGCGGCCGTCTTCGCGCTGCTGCCGAGGCCCCGCGAGGGCGCGGCGGCGGACCCGTCGGCGGATGCGGGTGCGAGTGCGTCGGCGGATGCTTCGGCGGGCGGTTCCGCGCCCGCGCCCGTGCCCGCGCGAGGGGAGGCGCCCGCGGCCGTCTCCGATCCGGCCGCCCGGACCGCCTCGCCGTCCTCCTCGGACTGAGCCTCCTCGTCCCGGACCGGGCCTCCTCGGACCGGGCCCCGAGGGCTGCCCCTTCGCGACGCCCGGGACCGCGCCCCGTCGCGCCCGTGTGCCGGTCACCACCACGGTGACCGGCACACACGTGCCGGGCCGCCGCTCCCGCGCGCCTGGGCGGCCCCCGCGCGGCCCCCACGCATGGGCACCGCCCCCCGGGGAACCCCGCACCGTCACCGCGCCCGCCGCCCGGGATTCCCCCTCGGGGGCGGTCTTGCGCGGAGGCGGGGGGCGCCACCAAGCTCTTGGGGTGCCCGATCCCGGGGGAGGGATGACGCGCCCGCCGCCCCTGGGGAAACCGCGCGGAGGACGGCCGCGCGACATGCGAGAGGAGGCGCGCCATGGAAGCCACACTGGACGAGGCGGAGGCGGAAGCCTACGTCGGCGGGATCTGTTTCAAGACGGGCCCGCCGCGCCGGGTGGGAGTGGAACTGGAATGGCTCGTCCGGGACCGCTCCGACCCCACCAGTCCCGTACCGCTCGCCCGGCTCACCGGCGCACTCGCGCCACTGTGGCCGTCCGGGGGTCTGCCAGGCGGCAGCAGGCTGACCCGGGAACCAGGCGGGCAACTGGAGTTGAGCACTCCACCCGGTGACACCCTCGCCGAGTGCGTCACCGCGGCAGCGGCCGACGTCGCCGTACTGCGGGAGCGCGTCGGACAGGCGGGAGCCCTGCTGTACGGGTGCGGACTGCACCCGTATCTCACCCCGCCCCGCGTGCTGGAGCATCCCCGTTACCGCGCCATGGAGGCGCACTTCGACCGCCGCGGCCCCTCGGGCCGCACCATGATGCGGGCGACCGCCGCCGTCCAGGTCAGCCTGGACGCGGGCGACGACTCCGACGGCGCCACCGGCTACCGCCACCGCTGGCGGCTGGCCCACCGGCTGGGCCCGGTCCTCGTCGCCGCGTTCGCCAACTCCCCTCTACGGCAGTCGCGCCCCACCGGCTGGGTCTCCACCCGGCAGAGCGTCTGGGCGCAGACCGATCCGGGCCGTACACATCCGCCACGCGCGGACGGGGACCCCCGCGAGAGATGGGCGCGCTACGCGCTCGACGCGGACCTGATGTGCCTGCGCAGGGAGCCGCCCGCCGACTGGACGGCGCCGACGGGGCTGACGTTCCGCTCCTGGCTGCGCGGCGGGGGCGGCGAACGCCCGCCCACCCGCGACGATCTGGACTACCACCTGGGCACCCTGTTCCCGCCCGTACGCCCGCGCGGCTGGCTGGAACTGCGGATGATCGACGCGCAGGACAGCGACGACTGGATCGTGGCGACCGCCGTACCGGCCACGCTGCTCAACGACCCGCGTGCCGCCGGGGCCGCCTGGGCGGCGACGGAACACCTTGAGGACGCCGACCAACTGTGGCTGCGCGCGGCCCGGCTCGGGCCGACGGACCCGCTGCTCGGACCCGCCGTGCGCGACTGCGTCGCCGCGTCGGCCGAGGCACTGGCCAGGACCGACCCCGGCAGCGCGCTGCACCGTGCCGTCACCGGCTTCGCCGAGCGGTACTCCGAACGCGGCCGTTGCCCCGCCCATGACCGACTGGACGCCCTGAGCCGGTGACGGGCCCCGGCCGGTGCGGTGCCGTACGCGCGCCGAGCGTGCGCTGTACGTGCCGTGCCGGCCGGGCACGCGGAGCCGTCATGTCGTCCACAGAACCCGGACCCCTCCCGAGCGCCAGCGAGGCGCGCGCCGACCGACGATCCGAGGAGCACACCCGATGGCCGAGCACACCTCTGCCCAGGGCAGTGCACCGCTCACCGCGGCGCCCCCCGCCGAGTCCGCCCAATCCGCCGCGCCCGGCGAGTTCGACGCGGGGGCCCGCGAGCGGGCCAGAGCCGCGCTGGAGCGGGCGCGCGAGCGCACCCTCGCGCTCACCGACTGCCTGGACGAGGACGGGCTGACGGCACAGCACTCCCCGCTGATGTCCCCGCTCGTCTGGGACCTGGCGCACATCGGCAACCAGGAGGACATCTGGCTGCTGCGCGAGGCGGGCGGCGGCCCCGGGCTGCGCCCCGCACTCGACCCCGTCTACGACGCCTTCCGCACCCCGCGCGCCGACCGCCCGACGCTCCCGATGCTCCCGCCCGACGAGGCGCGCGCCTTCGTCGCCGAGGTGCGCGCGGGCGCCCTGGAGGTGCTGGAGCGGGCACCGGCCGGCGGCAGCCCGCTCCTCGCGGGCGGCTTCGTCTTCGGCATGGTCGCCCAGCACGAGCAGCAGCACGACGAGACCATGCTCGCCACCCACCAACTGCGCCGTGGCCCCGCCGTGCTGACGGGCGAGGAGCCGCCACGCCCCGACCCCGCCGACGTGGCCGCGCTGCCCCGCGAAGTGCTCGTCCCCGGCGGTGTGTTCACCATGGGCACCAGCACCGACCCGTGGGCGCTCGACAACGAACGCCCGGCCCACCCCGTCGACGTGCCCGCCTTCTGGCTGGACACCGTCCCCGTCACCAACGGCGCCTACCAGGAGTTCATCGACGACGGCGGCTACCGCGACCCGCGCTGGTGGTCGCCCGAGGGCTGGGAGTACGCGCGCAGGGTGGGCCTGGAGGCCCCGTTGTTCTGGAAGCGGGAGGGCGGCATTCACGGCGGGGGCGGCACCTGGACGCGCCGCCGCTTCGGGCACACCGAACCCGTACCGGCCGGTGAACCGGTGGTGCACGTGTGCTGGTACGAGGCCGACGCGTACGCGCGCTGGGCGGGGCGGCGGCTGCCTACCGAGGCCGAGTGGGAGAAGGCCGCGCGCCACGATCCCGCGACCGGCGCGTCGCTGCGCCACCCCTGGGGCGAGCGGGACCCGGAGCCCCGGCACGCCAACCTGGGCCAGCGCTCCCTGCGCCCGGCCCCCGCCGGTGCTTACCCCGAGGGGGCCGCGCCGTGCGGGGCGCGGCAGTTGCTCGGGGACGTGTGGGAGTGGACCGCTTCGGAGTTCACCGGCTATCCGGGCTTCACGGCGTTCCCCTACCGCGAGTATTCGGAGGTCTTCCTCGGCGACGGCTACAAGGTGCTGCGCGGCGGCTCGTTCGGCACGGACGCGGTCGCGTGCAGGGGCACGTTCCGCAACTGGGACCACGCCGTGCGGCGCCAGATCTTCGCGGGCTTCCGCACGGCACGCACCGCCACCGAGGGGGAGGGGGACCTGTGCTGAAGCGCGTCCCCCCGACCGCCCCCGATCCCGCCGTCGACGGAGGATCCTGATGTGCCGTCACCTCGCCTACCTCGGGCCGCCCGTCTCGCTGGCCTCCCTCGTCACCGAACCGGCGCGAGGACTGTACGAGCAGTCGTGGGCGCCCCGGAGACAGCGCCACGGCACCGTCAACGCGGACGGCTTCGGCCTCGGCTGGTACCCGCAGCGCGGCCCGGCACAGGGTCCGGCCCAGGGCCCGGACGGTGACGGCGCCGCCCCGCCAGCCCGCTACCGTCGCGCCGTCCCCATCTGGGCCGACCCGAACCTGCCGGACTTGGCCCGCGCCCTGCACAGCACGGCCGTCGTCGCCGCCGTCCGCGACGCCACCGTCGGCACGGCGCAGGACGAGACGGCAGCGGCACCGTACGCGAGCGGCCCCTGGCTGTTCAGCCACAACGGCGCCGTCCCCGACTGGCAGCGGCTCCCCGACGACCTCGGCATCCGCCTGGACGCGGCCACCCTCCTCGGCCTTGAGGCGCGCTGCGACTCCGCGCTGCTGTGGGCGCTGCTCCACGCGCGGCTCGTCGCTGGCGAGCCGCCGGGCGAGGCGCTGGCCCGGCTGACGCGGCGCGTGCGGGCCGTACGTCCTGGGGCCCGGCTCAACTTCCTGCTGTCCGACGGGCACACCGTGGCGGCCACCCGCTGCGGCGACACCCTCTTCCACCGCTCGGGCCCCGGCAGCGTGCTCGTCGCCTCCGAGCCCGACGCCGCCGACGGCTGGCGGGAGGTCCCGGCCGACTCCGTCCTGCTGGCCACCCGCTCCGAGATCACCGTCACCTCCCTCGCCCTCCCCTCCGAGAGGAACGCCACCGTATGACGGGCCGATTCGCCCTCACCCGCCGCCTGCCGCCCGGCTACTTCGCGCAGGCACTGCACGACGACGCGCTCAAGGGGCTCACCGCCGAGCCCAAGACGCTGCCGCCCAAGTGGTTCTACGACGGCCGGGGCAGCGAGCTGTTCGAGCGGATCACCGAGCTGCCCGAGTACTACCCGACACGTGCCGAGCACGAGATCCTGCGCGCCCGTGCCACCGAGATCGCCGCACGGACCGGCGCCGGCACCCTCGTCGAGCTGGGCTCGGGATCCTCGCGCAAGACACGGCTGCTCCTCGACGCGCTCTCGGCGCACGGCACGCTGCGCCGTTACGCGGCGCTCGACGTGAGCGCGGAAGCCCTCCAGGAGGCGGGCGACGCGCTGCGCATCGACTACCCGGAGCTGCGCATCGACGCCGTCGTCACCGACCTCGACACCGACCCCTTCCTGCCGCCGTCCGACGGCTCGCCCCGCCTGGCCGCCTTCCTCGGCGGCACCCTCGGCAACTACGACACCGAGGCCAGGCCCGCCTTCTACGCGGCCCTGCGCGAACGTCTCGACGAGGGGGACGCGCTGCTGCTGGGAGCCGACCTGGTGAAGGACCCCGGGGTGCTCGTGCGGGCCTACGACGACGCGCAGGGCGTCACCGCCGAGTTCAACAAGAACGTGCTGCGCGTGCTCAACCGCGAGCTGGGCGCCGACTTCGACCCGGCGGCCTTCGACCACCGCGCCGTGTGGAACGCGGAGGAGGAGCGCATCGAGATGCGGCTGCGCTCCCGCCGCGCCCAGACCGTCGCGCTGCCCGCGCTCAACCTGAGCACCGGCTTCGAGGAGGGGGAGGAGCTGCTGACGGAGATCTCCTGCAAGTTCCGCCGCGGTCCGCTCGTCGCGGAGCTGGAGCGCGGCGGGTTCGGCGTGCGGCGCTGGTGGACGGATCCCGCGGGCGACTTCGCACTGCTGCTGGCGGTTCCGGTCTGAGCGATTCCCTGGACGGGCCCCGGGGTGCGGGGCCCGCTGGGACCGGCGGCCCCGCGGTCACGGTCCGGTGGCCGGTCGGGCCCGCTCACCGGTCCGGTGGCAGGGGCACCGCCTTGCCCGACGGCCTGGGCCGATCACCGGTCCGGCCACGGGTCCGGTCCGGCCACGGGTCCGGGCCGGACCGGTGCGGGCTGACGGGCCGTCACGACGGCCGGGGCGGGCGGTGCGGCCCGCGCCGGGACCGGCCCCGCGCCCCGCTCGGCGCGCGGGCGAGGCAGGATGGAGTACGGCCGCACACGTGGCCGCAGCACCGTTCTGGGGGAAACGCCGTGACCGCTGACACCACCGCTGCCGCCGCCGGGCCCGACCCGTCCGGGAGACCCGACCCGTCCGGGGCGCCGGAACCGGAACCGGAACCGGAGGCGGTGACGGGGGAGCCCGCCGCCCCGGCCCCGGCCACCGAAGCCCCGTCCGTGGCCGGGGCGTCCGACGAGAAGGCGCCCGCCGAGGGCCCGCCCGCCTGGCGGGTCCTGCTCGGATACGTCCGCCCGTACCGCGGCGCCCTCCTCGTCGGAGCGCTGCTCTCGCTCGTCACCGGAGGCACCGGGCTGGCGCTGCCCCTCGTGGCGCGGCAGCTCATCGACGACCTCTCCCACGACCGCGCCCTCGCGCCCACCCTGCTGGCGATGACCGGGCTCGTGCTCGCCAACGCCGCGCTCGGCGCGACGGGCGGCTATGTGCTGCGCCGTACCGCGGAGTCCGTGGTGCTCGGCGCGCGGCGTGCCCTCGCCTCGTATCTGCTGCGCCTGCGCGTCAGCGCCCTCGACCGCAGCGAGCCCGGCGACCTCATGGCCCGGATCACCTCCGACACCACCCTGCTGCGCGAGGTGACCACCGACTCGCTCGTGGGCGTCGGCACGGGCGGGCTCACGCTGCTCGCCACGCTCGTGATGATGGCCGTCGTCGACCTGCCGCTGCTCGGCGTGACCTGCGGCGTCATCCTCCTCGCCGGAACCGTCATCGGCGTGATCATGCCCCGCATCAACAGGGCCAGCAAGCGCGCCCAGGAGTCGGTCGGTTTGATGGGAGCAGCGCTGGAGCGCGTCCTCGGCGCCCTGCGCACGGTGAAGGCGTCGGGCGCCGAGCACCGCGAGCGGGACAACGTGCACGCGGCGGCCCAGGAGTCCTGGCGGCAGAGCGTACGGGCCGCCAAGTGGAACGCGATCGCGGGCAACACGGCGGGCCTGTCCATGCAGATCGCGTTCCTCACGGTGCTGGGCTTCGGCGGCGCGCGGGTGGCCACGGGCGCCATCGACGTCGGCACGCTCGTCGCGTTCCTGATGTACGTCTTCTATCTGATGTCGCCCATCCAGTCGGTGGTGGGCGCCGTGACGCAGTATCAGGTGGGCGCGGCGGCCATCGCCCGCATCCAGGAGGTCGAGCGGCTCCCCGCCGAGCCCGAGAGCGAGGCGGCGCCGCTGCCCGCGCCGGGGTCCCCGCCCGCCGCGCTCGCCTTCGAGGACGTCCGCTTCCGCTATGCGCCAGGGCTGCCCCCGGTGCACCACGGCGTCACCTTCACCGTGCCGCCGCGCGGGATGACGGCCTTCGTCGGCCCGTCGGGCGCGGGCAAGACCACCGTCTTCTCGCTGATCGAGCGCTTCTACGACCCGACAGACGGACGCGTCCTCCTCGACGGCCGTGACATCCAGGAGTGGGACATCCCCGCACTGCGCGCCGCCATCGGCTACGTCGAGCAGGACGCGCCCGTGCTCTCCGGCTCACTGCGCGAGAACCTGCTGCTGGGCACGTCCGTCGCGAACGAGGAGGAGGTGCGCGAGGTACTGCGCACCACCCGGCTCGACGGCCTCGTGGCACGCCTGCCCGAGGGCCTCGACACCCTGGTGGGCCACCGGGGCACCAAGCTCTCCGGCGGCGAGCGCCAGCGCGTCGCGATAGCCCGCGCCCTGCTGCGCCGCCCCCGCCTGCTGCTGCTCGACGAGGCGACGTCGCAGCTCGACGCGGTGAACGAGGCGGCGCTGCGGGACACCGTCGCCGAGGTCGCGCGGACCACGACCGTCCTCGTCGTGGCGCACCGGCTGTCGACGGTGACGATGGCCGACCGGATCGTGGTGATGGACGCGGGCGCTGTGCGGGCCGTGGGCAGCCACGGGGAACTCGTGGCCGCCGACCCGCTGTACGCGGAGCTGGCGGCCACGCAGTTCCTCGCGTCGGCGCCCTCCGGGCCAGAAGGCGCGGAGGGCGCTCAGGACGCGTCGGGCACGACGGTCTGAGCCGTCAGCCGCCGATGCTCCAGGAGACGGTGGAGTCGGCGCCGGCGACCGTCGCGAGGACGATCAGATCGGCGACGCCGAGGCCCAGCCCGAACAGGGCGCGGCCACGGCGTGCGGTGCCGCGCAGCAGCGCGAGACCGGCCAGCACGATGGCGATGGGGCCCAGGACGACGTTGAAGACGAGCAGCCCCGTCAGCCCCAGGACGAAGGAGGCGACGGCCATGCTGTCGGGCTCCCGCGTGCCGCTGCCGCTGCCGCGCTCCGTGGAGGCGGTGCCGGTGCCGGCGTCGGCCTCGCGGGGCGGCTCCTGCGGGCCGTCGTGCTCCCGCCCGCGCCCCTCGGGACGCCGGGTGTCCTGGCGGTCGTCAGGAAACACGTCCTCGTCGGGACGGGGCCGGGGACGGATCAGGGTGTTCGTGGCGTTCATGTCCTGTCAGCTCCCTTGACGGCGCTTGCGCTCACGGAAGGCGAAGACCAGCAGCCAGCAGCCGATGACCGTCGCCGCGACGACGGTGGCCGTGACCGGAATGTGTGCCGCGGTGCCCACCAGGAGTCCCAGCAGGAGGAACGCGGCGACCAGGAAGATCATGTGCGGCCTTTCTCCGAGTTGTGGTCGAGGGGCCAATGATCACGCTTCAGTGAACAACTGGTGTGACAACTGTTCACTGAGTTCCAGCCTACATTGCGTGGGGTGGGCGTACGACTGTTTACTGAATGACATGAGCCACACCCCCACCCTCCGTGACGTCCAGAAGGCCAAGACCCGCCGCGCCCTCCTCGACGCGGCGCTGGAACTGCTGGAGGACCAGAGCCTGAGCAGCCTCGGCCTGCGGGAGGTGACGCGCGCCGTGGGGGTGGCGCCAGCGGCCTTCTACCGGCACTTCAGGGACACGGCCGATCTCGGCGTCGCCCTCGTCGAGGAGTCCCTCGGCAGCCTGCACGAGGTGATCAGCGCGGTGCTGGAGGAGCGCCACGACGAGGACGAGCGCATAGGGACCACCGTCGCCACCATCGCGCGCTACGTGCGCGAGTACCCCGGCCATATCCGCTTCGTGGCCCGCGAGCGCCACGGCGGCGTCCAGGCCGTGCGGGCCGCCATCGGCACCGAACTGGACAGATTCGCCGACGAGGTGGCCGTCGTGCTCGGCACCGACGAGGTCTCGGCGGGCTGGAGCCCGGAGGACATGCGCATGCTCGGCGAGATGTACGTGGACCACATGGTGATGACCGCCTCGGCCTTCCTGGAGGCGGCGCAGGGCGAGGGCCCGGACGAGGCCAGCGTCTCCCGCACGGCCCGCAACCAGCTCCGGCTCATCAGCCTGGGCCGCCGCCACTGGCGCGACGCGTAGCGGCGGTCCCGCGGCCGGTCCGGGTACGGCGGTCCCGCCGTCGGTGCCGTACGGATCAGGTCATGCGGTTCAGGCCGTGTGGTTCAGGCCGTGCGGGCGCGGAAGGCCAGCCCGCCCAGGGGCACCGCGAGCGCCAGCAGCCCGGCGCACCAGGCCAGCGCCTGCCAGGGCGTCGCGCCCGTGGGTTCCGCGAGCAGCAGCCCTCGCAGGGACTCGATCACTGACGTGACCGGCTGGTGCTCCGCGAAGCCGTGCAGCCAGCCGGGCATCGTCTCGATCGGCACGAAGGCGCTGCTGGGGTACGGCAAGAAGAGGAACAGGAAGGTGAACCCGCTCGCGGCCTCGGGGGAGCGGGCGAGCAGTCCCACCGCGGCGGACAGCCACGACAGCGCGGCCACATAGGCCACCAGGATGCCCACTGCCGCGGCCCACCCCGGCGCGTCGGCCCGGGGCCGGAAACCGATGGCGAAGGCGACGCCGAGCACCGCGGCCGTGGCGGCGGCGTTGCGCGCGAGGCTCGCGGCCACGTGCCCCGCCAGTATCGCGAACCCGCCGACGTCCATCGACCGGAAGCGGTCGATGATGCCCTCGTCCATGTCCCGGGAGACGCCGACGGCGGTCATCGAGGCCCCGTACCCGGCGCACAGGATCAGCACGCCGGGCGCGACATAGGTGACGTAGACGCTGGTCCCCGAGCGGATCGCGCCGCCGAAGAAGTAGACGAAGACCAGCATCAGCATGACGGGCAGGACGAGCGAGACGACGGCGGCGTCGGGAGTGCGCGTGCTCAGCCGGACGCAGCGCCCCGCCATGGTGCGCGCGTCCCTGAAGGCGTGCGACGCCGCGCGGGGCGTGGCTGCGGGCGGGGTGTGCAGCGCGGTGGACTCAGACATCGGCGTACTCCGTCTCCCGGTGTGCATCGCGGTCGGTGGCGCCCTCGCGTGGAGTCTTCGTTGCGGCGCGGCCCGTCAGGCTGAGGAACACGTCGTCGAGCGTGGCGCCGTGCACGGCGAAGCGGTCCACGGCCACGCGCTCCGGGTCGAGTTCGTCCAGCAGCGCCCGTACGTGCGCCGCGTGCCCGTCCGTGGCCACGCCCAGCGTCAGCGCCTCCCTGTCCGCGCCGAGCGCGCGGGTGCCGAGGTGCGCGGCGACGGTCTCGTACGCGGCGGCGTCGGCCAGTGTCAGCTCCAGCCGCTGGCCCGCGACCCGCCGCTTCAGCTCGGCGGGCGTGCCCTCGGCGACGATCCGGCCCTCGTCGAGCAGGGCCACCCGGTGGGCGAGCCGGTCCGCCTCCTCCAGGTACTGCGTCGTGAGGAAGACCGTCGCGCCGTCGTCCACGAGACCGGAGACGGTGTCCCACATGGCGCGGCGGCTGCGCGGGTCGAGCCCGGTGGTCGGCTCGTCCAGGAAGACCACCTCGGGGCTGCCGGTGAGACCGGCGGCGAGGTCGAGGCGGCGGCGCATCCCGCCGGAGTACGTGGCGACCCTGCGCCCTGCGGCCTGGCCGAGTCCGAACCGCTCCAGCAGGGTGCGTGCGCGCTCGCGCGCTCGGTGCGCGGACAGCCCGTTGAGCCGGGCCATCATGCGCACGTTCTCCTCGCCGGTCTGCGCCTCGTCCAGCGCCGCGTACTGCCCCGTCAGGCTGATCGCGCGTCGTACGCGACCGCGCTCGCGCACGACGTCGAAGCCCGCGACCCGGACGCTGCCCGCGTCGGCGCGGGTGAGCGTCGTGAGGACGCGTACGGCGGTGGTCTTGCCCGCGCCGTTGGGCCCGAGCAGCGCGAAGGCGCTGCCGCGCGCCACCCGCAGGCCGACTCCGTCCAGCACCTTCGCCGTCCCGTAGGACTTCGTCATCCCCTCGGCCTCGACGGCCGGTCGTTCCCCCATGCCGGTTCCCCCTGCACTGTGTATGTCGTACGCACTACTGTGTATGTTATACACAGATCGGAGAGGGTGACCAGCCTCTCCCACGGGGCACGACGCGGGCGGGAGCGGGACGGCGGCGATGGCGAAGGCGAAGAAGGCCGGGGGGACGGGCGGTTCGGGCGGCGCTGACGGCGGTGCGGCGGGCGGCGGCACCGGGCTGCCGCCCGGCATCGAGGCGGCCTGGGGGCTGCGGGAGCGCCCCACGAAGGGCCCGGCGCGCGGTCTCACCGTCGAGTCGATCGTCGCCGCCGCGACGGACATCGCCTCGTCCGAAGGGCTCGCCGCCGTCTCCATGAGCAGGGTCGCCTCGGCTGTGGGGGTCTCCACCATGGCGCTGTACCGCTACGTCTCCTCGAAGGACGACCTCGTCGTCCTGATGACGGACGCCGCCTACGGGACGCCTCCGGACGGTCCGCCGCCGGGCGAGGGGTGGCGCCGGGGGATCGAGCACTGGGCGCGGGCGCAGCGCGCGATGCTGCACGGCTGCCTCTGGACGCTCCACGTCCCCATCACCATGCCGCCCGCCACCCCGAACTCGGTGGCGTGGATGGAACGCGGCCTGGCCTGCCTGCGCGGCACGGGGCTCGACGAGGGCGAGAAGCTCGGGGTGCTCTCACTGCTGGGCGGCTACGTACGCAACGAGGCGGTCCTCATGGCCTCCCTCGTGGAGGCGGCCCGCGCCTCCGGAAGGACCATGGAGGAGGCCACGGCCTCCTACGCCCACCTGCTGCGCCGGCTCACGGACCCCGAGCGGTTCCCCGCGATCACGGCGGTCCTCGCGTCGGGGGTACTCGAACCGTGGCGCGACGCGGAAGGGGGCGCAGGGCAGGATCCCGCTCCGGACCCCGAGCCGGACCCGGAGCAGGACCTCGACGGGGACTTCGCCTTCGGCCTGGACCGCATCCTCGACGGCATCGAGGCGCTCGTCCGCTCCCGCACAGGCGAGGGCGGCGACGGTGAGGGCGACGACGGCACGCGCACGCGTGCCCCCCTCACTCCGTGACGCGGAAGCTCTGGGCCGCCACGTCGAAGTACGGCTTGGCCGCGTCCCATTCGGCGTCCGGCGCCGAGAGGTAGATGGCGTACTGGGTCTCGCCGACCTTGCCGAAGCCCAGGTCGACCACGTGGTAAGGCCGCACCCGCCCCTGCCAGGTGTACTCCCAGATCGCGGCGGGCTCGCCCTGGTACGCGGTGGCGTTCATGCGCAGCCGCTCGTAGCCGGGGGACTTCGCCCGCACCTCGGGCTCCAGCTGCCGCCAGTGGTGCAGCGGGCTGGTGTCGGCGAAGTCCAGGACGCTGAACTTCAGCCCCGTACGGCCCGAGGGCGCGATGTAGTCGGCCTGTTCGCCCGACGTCGCCTGACGGTGCCAGCCGTCGGGCACGTCCACCGAGAAGCCGAGCGGGTCCTGGACGCGGTGGTACCCCTCCGGTGTGGCGGGGCGCGAGGGCGACGGGCTCGCGCTCCCGGACGGTGCCGTGGAGGGCGAAGCGGCGGACGTGGCGGGGGTCGCCGTGCTGTCCCGCGCGAACCACCAGCCCCCGGTCGCCGCCGCGCAGCCGACGACCGCGACCGTGACGGCCCACGCCAGCGCGCGGCCCCGGCGGCGCGGATGGCGCCCCGTGGCCAGCGTGGGTTCGGCGCCGTTTCCGCCGCCGACGGTGGTGCGGCGCTGCGCGCCGGTCGTCGCCGTCGCCGGTTCGGCGGGCCCGGCCGTCAGGACCTCGGCACCCGCAGGAGCGCCGGACCCGGTGCCCTCGGGCCGCGTCGCCGCCGCCGCGCCGCCGGAGGCCACCGTCGCCGTGCTGCCGGACAGCATGGCCTCGGCCTCTTCCAGCGTGGGGCGTTCGCCGGGCTCCTTCTCCAGCAGCCGCTCGATCAGCGGCGCCAGCGCCCCGGCCCGCTCCATCGGCTGCGGGGGCTCACTTGCCGTGGCGTAGGCGGTCTCCACCCAGGTGTCCCTGCGGAACGGCGGCTTCCCCTCGACCGCCTCGTACAGCGTGGCACCCAGCGCCCACACATCGGCGGCCGGGCCCGAGACGCCGCCCTGCATCCGCTCGGGCGCCGCGTAGTCGATGGAGCCGACGAACTCGCCGGTACGGGTGAGGGTCGAGGTCCCGGAGGCCGCCGCGATGCCGAAGTCGGTGAGGACGGTGCGTCCGCCGTGCGCGCCGTGCGCCGAGTGAGGGGCCGAGAGCAGGACGTTGGCGGGCTTCACGTCCCGGTGCAGCACGCCCGCGCCGTGCGCCGCGCGCAGGGCCGACGCCATCGCCAGCCCGGCGCCCGCCACCCGCTCGGGGGAGAGCGGCCCGTCCTCCTTGAGCACCTGGCTCAGCGAGCGCGAAGGCACGTACTCCATGACGATGCACGGCAGCCCGTCGTCCTCGACCACGTCGTGCACGATGATGACGCTGGGGTGGCTGATACGGGCCGCGCTGCGCGCCTCACGGCGTGTGCGCTCGTACAGCCGCGCCCGGTCGTCGTCCTCCAAGTGGGCAGGGACACGCAGTTTCTTGACCGCGACCTGACGGTCGAGGAGCGCGTCGGAGGCCAGCCACACGGTGCCCATGCCGCCCCGTCCTAGCTGCCGCGTCAGCCGGTACCTTCCGGCCACCAGCCGGTCCTGGTCGCTCACGCCGCACACTCTCCGCTTCCCCCTGGGGCACACACGTTCCTCCAGGCACCCTAACGGGGTGATCCCCGGGCACCGGTGGGGGAGGTGCGCAAGGAGCCCGGGGGTGCCAGGGAGACGTCCGGGGTTGTCCGGGGATGACGGGTTCGCCGACGCACACGGTGAAGGGTTCCCCACGGGCCCCACGGGCCCCCACGGGTCCCCCACAGGTTCGGCGACGCGTCAGACGGCGCCGGGGCGGCCCCGGTTCCCGCCGCGCGTGCCGGTGCGGTCGGCTTCCGGCGGGTCCTCCGGGGTGCCGAAGCGCAGGTACGGGGCCGAGGCGCGCTCCAGCTCCAGCACCCACACCTCGTTCGCCCCCTCCCTCAGCACCGGGCCCGGCACATAGAGGGTGCGCTGCGGTCCCGTCGCCCAGTAGCGGCCCAGACAGAAGCCGTTGACCCACACATGGCCCCGAGTGAAACCCTCCGGCGCGCAGACCGCGTCGCCCGCGCCCCGTACCTCGACGGAGCCGCGGAACAACCCGCGCCCCGCGTCGGGCAGTTCCCCCTCGCCCCCGTGTGCCGTGTCCAGGGGTCCGGCCAGGGGCACGAACGGCACCCGGTCCAGTGCGCCGGGCTCCTCCAGCGCGTCCAGGCGCAGGCCCCGCGCCCGCACCCCGTGCACGTACTGCCGCTCGTGCAGCACCCCGCCCGTGATGCCCTTGGGCTCGCCCAGCCGGGGCCCGTAGTTGACGCGGCCCAGCGACTCCACCCACAGCTCCACGGCGGCCGGTCCCGCCACCTTGCCGACGGCCACCGACTCCGCGTCGCCGCCCCCGTTCCCGTTCCCGTCCTCGCCCCCGGCGTCCGCGCCCGCGTGCGTCCCGAGCACGCCGACCCGCCGCCCGTCCACGTAGGCCACGGCCAGGTCCCGCAGCCCCGTGACGCGCAGCGGGTACGGGCGGCGCGGGCCCGGCACGTCGAGCCGGTAGCGCACCAGGCCCCTGTCCACGTCCAGGTCCTCGAAGCTGGGCGGGAGCGCGGTCTCCGTCTCCTCGCCGCCCAGCGCGTCCACGACCGCGCCCAGTGGCGCCCACCGCACCGGCCGTGCCCCGGTGGGCGCGCCGAGCGCGGGCGGGGGCGGGGGCAGTGGGGGGAGCGGGCCCTCGGCGTAGGGGGCGAGGACGTCGCGGAAGCGCCGGAACTTCTCCGTCGGCCGCCCGTACTCGTCGACGGGCGCGTCGTAGTCGTAGGAGGTCAGCGTCGGCTGGAGCGCTCCGTCGTGCAGCTCGCCCGCGCGGTTGGCGCCCGCCCAGCCGCCGAAGCTGGTGCCGCCGTGCGCCATGTAGACGTTGACCGAGGCCCCGCACTCCAGGATCTCCCGCAGCGCTTCGGCCGCCTCGGCGGGCGAGCGCACGACGGGCTCAGCGCCGCCCCAGTGCCCGAACCAGCCGCACCAGAACTCCATGCACATCAGCGGCCCGTGCGCGCCGTGCGGCCTGTGCCGCCGCAGGGCCGCGAACGCGTCGCGGGCGCCCGAGCCGAAGTTCGCCGTGGCCAGGACGCCGGGCACGGAGCCGCCCGTCAGCATGTGGTCCTCGGGCCCGTCCGAGGTGAACAGCGGCACCGTCACGCCCGCGTCCCGCAGGGTCCCGGCGAGATGTTCCAGGTACGGCAGGTCCGAGCCGTAGGAGCCGTACTCGTTCTCCACCTGCACCATCAGCACGGGCCCGCCCCTGTCCGCCTGACGCGGCACCACCTCGCGCAGCACGCGGCGCAGCCAGCTGTCGGCGAGGTCCAGGTACCCGGGGTCGCGCGTGCGCGCCCGCGGCCCCAGCCGCCCCGTCAGCCACGAGGGCAGCCCGCCGTTCTCCCACTCGGCGCAGATGTACGGGCCGGGGCGCACCAGTGCCCACAGCCCCGCCTCCCGCGCGGCGTCCAGGAACCGGCCCAGCGCCGCCACGTCGCGGTACCGTCCCTCGCGCGGCTCGTGAAGGTTCCACGGCACATACGTCTCGACGCAGTTGAGGCCCATCGCGCGCAGCGTCCGCAGCCGGTGCGGCCACTGGGCCTCGTGCACCCGGAAGTAGTGCAGCGCCCCCGAGAGAAGGCGCACGGGCCGCCCGTCGAGCAGGAAGTCCGCTTCGCCCACCGTGAACTCGGCCACGTCTCGCAGGCCCCCGCTCTCTCCGTCGTCCACCGGGCCTCATGCACCGGGCGTCGTCCACAGTGATCCGTGTGCGGGGGCCGGTCCATGGACAAAGCCCGTGACCGGTTGGACTGATCGCGTCAGCTCGGCCGCGTCAGTCCTCCGCGTCAGCCCTTCGGGTCCGGCTTCCAGTCCTGGGCGAGGAGCCCGAGCAGCACCTCGTCCTTGAACTCGCCCAGCACCCAGGCCGAGGAGCGCAGCACACCCTCGCGGACGAAGCCGTTGCGCTCGGCGGAGCCCAGCATCGCGGCGTTGTCCGACAGTGTCTCTATCTGAAGCCTTTGCAGGCCGCGCACGACGAAACCGTAGTGGCACAGCACCGCGACCACGTCGGTGCCGTAGCCCTTGCCGCGCGAGGAGGGCAGCAGCCCCAGGCCGATGTGCGCTGACCGGTTGTGGTTGTCGATGCCCCACAGCGTCGCGGTGCCGATCAGCGCGCCGCCGTCCAGCTCCACCACCGAGAACGCGACGACCCCCTGCTGCGTGTCGTCCACCACGAGCCGCGGATCCTTCGTATCCGGCTTGAGCGGCCGCCACGGTCCGCCTTCGGCGCGCGAGGCGTTGACCACGTCGTCGTACAGCTCCGTCCGCAGAACCGGAATGTCGTCCTCGTGCCGGGCCCTCAGCCCGACCTTGCCGCCCGTTAGCATGCAGGCTTCCTATCCGACGGGCCTGGCCTGCGGCAACCGAATAGAAGACGGGACGGGACGGGACGGGACCGGACTACGCGCCCGCCGCGCCCCTCGCGTTCCGCGCACCGTCCTTCGCGTCCCGCGCCCTGCTGGGCTGGACCCGTTTCGGCTCGCCCTTCATCTTCGGGTGCTCGGGCGGGTAGGGGAGGTCGCCGAGGCCGTGTTCGCGCTCGTCGCGGTCCGCGAGTTCCAGCGCGGCGTCGAGACGGCACGGCCGCGCGTCCATCCCGGCGTGTACGTCGCCGAGTTCCGCGTAGCGCGCGGGCATCGTCACCAGGTCGAAGTCCTCGGGGCGCGCCGCTTCCACCTCGTCCCAGCGCAGCGGCGCCGACACGGGCGCGTGCGGGCGCGGGCGTACGGAGTAGGCGCTGGCGATGGTGCGGTCGCGGGCCGTCTGGTTGTAGTCCACGAAGATCTTCTCGCCGCGCTCCTCCTTCCACCAGGCGGTGGTGACCCGCGCGGGCGCCCGCCGCTCCAGCTCCCTCGCGACGGCGATGGCGGCCCTGCGCACCTGCGTGAACGTCCACTCCGGCACGAGGGGCACGAAGACGTGCAGGCCGCGCCCTCCGGAGGTCTTCGGCCAGCCGCCGTCGAGCCCGAGTTCCGCCAGCAGCGGGCGCAGCTCCAGGGCCGCGCGCACCGCGTCCGCGTAGTCCGTGCCGGGCTGCGGGTCGAGGTCGATGCGCAGTTCGTCGGGCCGGTCGGTGTCCGCGCGCCGCACGGGCCAGGGGTGGAAGGTGAGGCAGCCCAGGTTCGCCGCCCACAGCACGGCGGCGGTGCCGTCCGGGCAGATCTCGTCGGCGTACCGGCCGCTGGGGAAGCTGATGCGCGCGGTGGGGATCCACTCGGGGAGGTTCTTCGGCGCCCGCTTCTGGAAGAACGACTCGCCCTCCACCCCGTCGGGGTAGCGCTCCAGTGTGGTGGGCCGGTCGCGCAGCGCCCGCAGCACGCCGTCGCCGACGGCGAGGTAGTAGCGGGCGACGTCCAGCTTGGTGAGGCCCCGTCGCGGAAAGTAGACCTTGTCCGGGTGGGACACGCGCACGGTACGGCCGTCGGCCGTCAGCTCCACCGCCTCTGCCATACGGTCACGCTAAGCCGGGAGGCGGGGCCCCGCCTCCCGGGCGCGGACGCGTACGGGCCCGACAGGCGAGGCGCCCAGGGCCGCCGCACAATCGCGACCATGGACCTTCCGGTGATGCCGCCCGTGAAACCCATGCTCGCCAAGCCGGCCGCGCGCATCCCGTCGGGCATGCACTACGAGGCCAAGTGGGACGGCTTCCGCGCCCTCGTCTTCCGTGACGGCGACGAGATCCGGATCGACAGCCGTACGACCAAGCCGCTCACCCGCTACTTCCCCGAACTCGCCGACGCGCTGCGCGCACGCCTCCCCGAGCGGTGCGTGCTCGACGGCGAGATCGTCATCGCGCGCGACGGACGGCTCGACTTCGAGGCCCTGCTGGAGCGCATCCACCCGGCCGACTCACGCGTGCGGCTCCTCGCCCAGGAGACCCCGGCGAGCCTCGTCGCCTTCGACCTGCTGGCGCTGGGCGACGGCTCGCTGCTGGACGCGCCGCTCAGCGAGCGTCGCGCGGCGCTGACGGAGGCGCTGAGCGGGGTGCGGGGCGAGGGGGCGGAAGGAGCGTCGGGGCCGCTGTTCGTCGCGCCAGCGACGGACGACGTCGAGGTGGCACGGGAGTGGTTCGAGCAGTTCGAGGGCGCGGGCCTCGACGGCGTGATCGCCAAGCGCCCGTCGCTGCCGTACCGCCCCGACGAGCGCGTCATGGTCAAGGTCAAGCACGAGCGCACCGCCGACTGCGTCCTCGCGGGCCTCCGCGTCCACAAGAGTGGCGAGGGCGTGGGCTCGCTGCTGCTGGGCCTGTACGACGACTCCGGCACCCTCCAGCACGTGGGCGTCAGCTCCGCCTTCACGGCGTCGCGGCGCCGCGAGCTGCTGGCGGAGCTGGAACCGCTGCGCATGGAGTCGGCCGACGGGCACCCCTGGGCCGAGTGGGAGAGCGAGGAGGCGCAGGCGGCGTCCCGGCTCCCCGGCGGCCAGAGCCGCTGGTCGGGCGGCAAGGACCTGTCGTGGGTGCCGCTGCGCCCGGAGCGGGTCTGCGAGGTCGCCTACGACCACATGCAGGGGGCCCGCTTCCGGCACACCACCCAGTTCCGCCGCTGGCGGCCCGACCGCGAGCCGCGCGAGTGCACGTACGCGCAACTGGAGGAGCCCGTCAGCTACGACCTGACGGAGGCGCTGACGGGTCACCCCGGCACCGGCACCGGAACCGGCTGACAGCTCCGGCTGACGGCTCCGGGGAGGGGGGCCATCACCCGTACGGCCCAGCCCGCCGGGTGGCGCGGGAGGCCGCCGCCAAGACTGGGGGAGGAGACACACCGAGGCCGCGCGGGACGCCGGGAAGCCCCGGGAGCCGGGCCCGCCCAGGAGGGACACCCATATGACGCACAGGCACCCGCACGCGCACCCGTGCCCGCACGCGCGGGGCACCCGCGCCGAGTGGCACCAGAAGAGGAAGGACCTCGGACTGCTCGCGCTCAGGGCCGGGACGGGCGGGGTGCTGTTCGCGCACGGCGCGCAGAAGCTGTTCGGCTGGTTCGGCGGCCACGGTCTGGAGGCCACAGCGGGGGCCATGGAGCACATGGGCTTCCATCCGGGCAAGCAGAGCGCTCTCGCCGCGGGCGCCGGTGAGGCGGGCGGCGGTGCGCTGCTCGCGCTCGGCCTCGGGACACCGGCCGCGGGCGCCGCGGCTGCCGGTGCCATGGCGGGCGCCGTCGCCGTGCACGCGCCCGCGGGCTTCTTCGCCACCTCGGGCGGCTACGAGTACCCCGCGCTGCTCGGCTTCGTCGCGGCCGGGCTGGCCCTGACGGGCCCGGGCCGGTACTCACTGGACCGGCTCACCGGGCACCGCCTCGATCAGCCGTGGACGATGGCGCTGGCCTTCACCGGGACGGCCCTCGCGGCGGCGACCGTGCTGTCCCGGCGGAACCGCGCTCAGGCGGCGGAACCGGCGGAGGACCCTGACCCGGACTCGGCCCCGGACCCGGGGGACTCCGACGCGGCGGCTTCCTCCGCCTCCACCTGACGGCGCACCTCGTCCATGTCCAGGGCGCGCGCCTGGCCGATGACGTCCTCCAGCGCTGCCTCGGGCAGTGCTCCGGGCTGGGAGAAGATCACCGTGCGGTCCCTGACGATCATCAGGGTCGGGATCGACTGGATCTCGAAGGCCGCGGCCAGCTCCTGCTGCGCCTCGGTGTCGACCTTCGAGAAGACCAGATCGGGGTGCCGCTCGGCCGCGGCCTCGTAGACCGGCGCGAACGAACGGCACGGCCCGCACCAACTCGCCCAGAAGTCGATCAGGACGAAGTCGTTGCCGGAGACAACCTCGTCGAAGTTGTCCTTGGTGAGCTCTAGCGTGCCCGTGCTCATGTCTCTCTCCTGCGGTGGGGACTCTCGGTCTCGTCCGGTCTCGTCCGCTGTGCGGGTGTGGGGAAACCTGCCCGTGGAACGATGTCGTACGGCCCCGCATTCCCTGCGACGGCACGAAGATGCACGAGAGGTGCGGTAGACATGAGCAATCTCGATCTGCGGCCGGCCCCGTCCTCCTGCGGTGGCCGCGAGGAGGTGTCGGCCCGCCCCGTGTGTGAACTGCTGGAGCCGCGCACGGTGCCACTGGGCGAGAGCACCGAGGTACGCAGACTGCTGCCCAACCTGGGGCGTCGGATGGTGGGCGCGTGGTGCTTCGTCGACCACTTCGGCCCCGACGACATCGCCGACGAGCCCGGCATGCAGGTGCCGCCGCACCCCCACATGGGGCTCCAGACCGTGAGCTGGCTGCACGAGGGCGAGGTGCTGCACCGCGACAGCCTCGGCAGCCTCCAGACGGTACGGCCGCGCGAGCTGGGCCTGATGACCTCGGGCCGCGCCATCTCGCACTCCGAGGAGTCACCGCGCGAGCACGCGCGGCTGCTGCACGGGGCACAGCTGTGGGTGGCGCTGCCCGAGGAGCACCGGCACCGGGAGCCCGCCTTCGAGCACCATGCGCGGCTGCCCCGGGTCACCGGCTCTGCGGGCGCGGCGAGCCAGGGGCTGGACGCGACGGTCATCCTCGGCGAACTGGACGGTGCCACCTCACCGGGCACCGTCCACACCCCTCTCGTCGGCGCCGACCTGACCCTGACCGAGGGCACCCACGCCCGCCTGCCCCTGGAACCGGACTTCGAGTACGCGGTGCTCACCATGTCCGGGACCACCGAGGTGGACGGCGTGCGGCTGGCCCCCGGCTCGATGCTCTACCTCGGCTGCGGACGCGACTCCCTCCCCCTGCGCGCCGACACGGACAGCGGGCTGCTGCTGTTGGGCGGGGAGCCCTTCGAGGAGAAGCTGGTGATGTTCTGGAACTTCATCGGGCGTACGGGGGAGGAGATCGCCCAGGCCCGCGAGGACTGGACGTCGGGGACACGGTTCGGGGAAGTGAAGGGCTACGACGGGGCCCGGCTGCCCGCGCCCGAGCTGCCGCCCGTGCCGCTGAAGGCGCGGGGGAGGGTGCGCTGACCTGCGACGCTGAGGACGTCCCTCGCACGGTGGGGCGGGCAGTCTTGAGCTGGGACTCCGGACCACTCGAATGTTCGGCCGCGCACGCGGCAAGGCGCGGTCTTCTTCGACTGGTGCTGACCGGCGCGTTGACCGGACTCTGTTTACGGGGTTCCAACAAACCTCGTACAGCGCATCACGCTGTAGAGGTGGGTGTTCGCGACGTGCTGATGTGTGGCATCCGACGCCAGGGCGGTTGTGGGGCGGGCGCCTGAACGCAGGGGTCAGGAAGTCGAGGGCGGTGGCGTGGTCGGTACGGGTCAAGGCCGCGCGCTCCAGCTCTGCGGCATCGATGGCCGACAGGAAGAGCGCGGCGGCCGGTCCGGGAGCGGGTACGTCGGCGACCGCGACGCGGGCGTGGCCGTCGAAGACGGTGCTGTCGGGGTCTTCGCAGGCCAGGATGAGGTGCGGGTGGCTCGCCTGCCTGTGGTTGATGGTGTAGCTGGTCAGCGCGCCCGGGGCGATCCGCTGGCCGTTGATCTCGACCGTGGCCTTCGGACCCCGCGGTGATCCGTACGCGGTGGTTGCTCGCGTCGTGATGGTCCATGCGGACGAAGCTCAGGCCGGTGTCGGACAAACGCCGTGTGGTGTTGTGGCCGGGCCCGGCGGCCCGTCTCCGCGGACCGGGGATGTTCAGCCGTTTCACCACGGGAACCAGGGACGGTGGCCCCGTCCTGTCGCGACGCCTCTGGATCGGCCGGATCGTCTCATGGGCGTCGTCGGCTCGACCCCGGCTGGTCGTGACCGGCGAGCCCACCGGCTAACCCCGAGCGACCTCAGCGGTGTGCGCGGGGGTGTAGCGCTCGCCCATTACCTGGTCGCTCAGCGGGTCCAGCGCGGCCAGCGCCTCGGCGTCCAGGGCGAGCTCCAGCGCGGCCGCGTTCTGCTCCAGCCGGGCCGGGCTGCGGGTGCCCGGAATGGTCGCCACCGCCACCCCGAGCCGCTCGGCCTGGGCGTACACCCAGGCCAGCGCCACCTGGGCCGGGGTGGCACCCAGCCGGTCGGCCACCTCGCGCACGGTCTGCGCGATCTTCTCGTTGGCCTCGCCCGCCTCGCCGGCGAAACGGGGGTTGGTGCGCCGGAAGTCCTTCTCGCCCAGTGTGGAGCGGTCCAGGGCGCCGGTCAGGAACCCCCGCCCCAGCGGCGAGTACGGCACCAGCCCGACCCCCAGCTCGGCCATCACCGGGGTGACCGCCTCGACGTCGCGGGTCCACAGCGAGTGCTCGCTCTGCACCGCGGTGATCGGGTGCACCGCGTGCGCCCGGCGCAGCAGCTCGCCGTCGACCTCGGACAGGCCCAGATGGCGGACCTTGCCCGCCTCGACCAGCTCGGCCATCGCCCCGACGGTCTCCTCGATCTCCACGTCCTGGGGCGGGCGGTGGGCGTAGTACAGGTCGATCACCTCGACGCCCAGCCGCAGCAGCGAGGCGTCGCAGGAGCGCAGCACATAGTCCCGGGCACCGCGGATGCGGCGTGACCTGTCGCCGGCGCTGCGGTCGATGCCGAACTTGGTGGCCAGCTGCACCTGGTCCCGGCGGCCGTGGATGGCCCGGCCCACCAGCACCTCGTTGTGCCCGGTGCCGTAGGAGTCGGAGGTGTCCAGGAACGTGACGCCCAGCTCCAGGGCCCGGTCGATGGTGGCCAGGCCGCCGTCCCAGTCGGCGGCGCCGTAGCTCTCGCTCATCCCCATGCACCCCAGGCCCATCGCGCTGACGGTGAGACCGGACGAGCCGAGCGTGGTTCGGTTGATCATGCGCGGATACTCCTCCTGCCCGGCGGACCGGGCGGTACCTCGAGGGCTGACGAACACCTGGAAAACTAGGACTTGGAGCGCGCTCGAAGTCAAGCCGGAGGACCGGCCCCGCCGGAGGGTCAGGCGCGGCAGGGGTGGGTGAGGGTGAAGCGGTCCACCGGCAGCAGGTCTCCACAGGGCCCGGACACCTGGGTATCTGCGCGGGACTTCCGCTCCGACAACGAGCGGCCCGACAGGTCGGGTGCGTCGCCCATCACCGCTCGTCTTCGCCGTCCTCGACCGCGTCCGGGTCCCGCAGTGGGCGCAGGCCCTGGCCGGGGCCGCTGGCTTGATGTTGAACAGGTAGCGGCCCAGGAAGTTGATGTGCCGGTCCTTGAGCGGAGAGAGGCGGGCGACGTCCTCGTCCTTGCTGTCGTGGCCCTCGGCGCGGAGCTGTGCGACGGCGGCGTCCAGGTAGCGGGTGTTCCACAGGACTACGGCGTTGAGGACGAGGCCGAGGGCGGCGAGCTGGTCCTTCTGGCCCTCGCGGTACGCCTGGCGGATCTGGCCGCGGCCGCCGTGGCAGATCGCGCGGGCGAGGCGGTGGCGGGACTCCTGCACGGTGAGCTGCCGGTTCATCAGCCGACGGTAGGTGTCGTCGACCGGGTCGACCAGCGCGAGCAGGTGCATGGTCTTGTCGATCCGTCCGTACTCGGCGAACGCGGCGCCGAGCGGGGTGGGGTGGGGTGGCCTTCGCGGCCGAACATCCGCAGCAGGTCGTAGGCCCGGACCTGAGATCAGTACCTCGATCGATGACTTGTCACCGCGCTGTGCGGCGCTGACGAGTTGGTCGCCCGGCCATGAACTCCTGGTGGACTGGGCCACGTTCCGCCCGCCTCCTTCGACTCTTCGGCCGTATGGCCGCTCATCCTTGTGTGCATAAGAGCCGGTGGCCGGTGCAAAGGATTCACACGAGTTGGGCCGTGGCGAGCGGAGCCGTGGGAACGGGCCGCTCACAGGTCCAGGATGGTCGCTACCAGTTCGCGGCGGCTGCGGACACCGGTCTTCGTGAAGACGCTTTTCAGGTGGTCCTGCACGGTGGCCGCGGTGATGTGCAGTTCCATGGCGATGGCCCGCGAGGGCAGGCCGGCGACGACCCGCGCCAGGACGTCCCGCTCGCGCGGCGTGAGCCCGTACGCGAGCAGCAGCAACTCGGCCACGTCGGCGGTCGGCGCCGGGTGCATCGTCACCGCGAGGGGCCCCGGGCACGGGCCACCGCTCAGCGGCGAGGCGTGGACCGAGAGCCACCGGCCCGACCGGCCACGGATCCGCCCGTAGGCCGGCAGCGCCGCGCCTCTCCCCCGCGCGGCGACCTCCAGTACCGCGATGGGCAGCTCCGCCCCGGACCAGGCCAGTTCGTCCCGCCAGAGTTTCGCGGCCGGATTCTCCGAGAGCAGCCGCATGTCCTGATCGAGCAGGAGCACACCCGCCTCGGCCGGGCCGGGAGCGGTGTCGGCGGGTGCCCGGTGGACGGCCCGGCGCAGGGCCGCGGCCACCGGGGCGGACAGCCGCCGCAGAACATCGATGTCGGCCGGGGTGAAGTCGGGCCGCCCACCGCCGCGGAACAGGGCGATGGCGCCCCAGCACCGGCGGTCCACCACGAAGCTCGCCCGCAGCTCGTGCCGCGCGTCGATCATCGGGAGCACGGCCCGGTACCGGTGGCTGGACTCCGGGTCACCGCCGGTGGCCGCACCGAGCGTGCCCGCGGGCATCTCGGAGCGGGCGAGCGCCGCGAACTTCAGCACGTCGTCCACCAGGTACTCGTTGTGCACGGCGGCCGCGGCCGCGTCCGGCGTGAGCCCGGCACTCACGTCGTCGGTGATCAGCAATGTCGCGGGGTCGATCGCGCCGAAACAGTAGGAGTCGGCCGGGACGAGCCGCGTCAGCCGCTCGGCGATCCGGCGTCGCAGCTCCCGGGAGCCGAGGTCGAGACGGCAGACCGCCTCGACGTCACGCACCGTCTCGCGCTGGGCCACCGGGGAGCTCACGGCCGAACGGTATCCCAGAAGTGTGGGAGGGCCGGGTGGCTGCCCCGCTGCCTACCCTCAGTCCGGAAACGTAAGGCAAGACACAGGAGGTATCACGGCATGTCCCCATCCATGCTCACCGTCGGGCTCGATCCCGCGCTGGTGGACGACGCGCCCTCGTCGCGGGCGGCGTTCCCCGAGATCGACGCCGAAGCGGTGCGGGCCGGTGTGGCCGCCGAGCGGGCCCGGCTTGAGGAACTCGGCTTCACCGTCGACCTCTGCCTGCTCGACTACGGCCGCACGGCCGAGGCGGTCTACCGCGCCGCGCTGTCCGGGAAGGACTACGACCTCGTGATGATCGGCGCCGGCATCCGGCTGGACCCGGCGCTGACCCCGCTCTTCGAGATCCTGGTCGACACCACCCGCGAACTGGCACCCGGCGCGAAGCTCTGCTTCAACGTGAGCCCGTCGACGACCGTCGAGGCCGTCCAGCGGTGGTGGCCCGAACGCGGGCCACTGGTCTAGCCGCTTCCTCCAGACTCATCCATCAGTGCTGGTCAAGGCTTGAGTGTGGAGAGCGTACGGGAACGTCCACGACCAGCGGAGTCCGGCAGCGGCGGCAGGCGCGGCGGGCACGGCAGGAGAGAGGTGCGGACGTATGGGTGCCAGTGGTGTCGTCGGCGAGACCGGGACGGGAGGGTCCGACCAGGCAGAGCCGTCGGTTCCCGCGGCGGACAGGACCGACGGGGGCGTCTCGGGGGAGCGCGTGGTGCTCTTCACGGACGCGGTGACCGCGATCTCCATCACCCTGCTGATCCTGCCGCTGGTGGACCTCGTCCCGGAAGCCGCGTCCGCCCACGAGGGCGCCAGGGAGGTGATCACCGGCCACCTCGGCCAGATCTGGAGCTTTCTGCTCAGCTTCGCGGTCATCGCGAATATCTGGCGGGAGCACCACCGGACCTTCTCATCGGTCACGGAGTTCACCCGCTCCCTGACGGTATGGAACATGGGATGGCTGCTCTCCGTCATGCCGAGGCTGGCGCGTCTCCGACGCCAACGCACCGCCCGCTGACCACTGGAACGGCCGCCGCCCGGACACCCGCCTGAGCCCTGGGGACAGCCGCTCCGCAGCTCGACATGATCGCTGCTATGGCTCAAGACATCCTGCGTGGGGAGATGCACGAGGACGCGCCGACCGCGACGGGCGGGGGCGGGCCGTGACCGTCCGTGCCGTCTTGCTGCCGGTCCGCCGCGAGCCGTTCGCCCTCGATGCCGAGGTCGGGCATCAGCCGGTCCAGCCACTTCGGGGGAGATCCCGCATCGGGGGCCGTATCAGTTCACCGCGCTCTTCGTGGAGTCCGCGCAGAAATCCGTCCCGCCGAAGACGGGCCCGGCGGGATGGCCCCACCCGAAGCTGCTCCCTCCCGCGCCCACCCCGGTCGTGAGGACATTTCCGGTCTGCGTTCCGGGACCGATGACGCATGAGCAGCGGACCGAACTGTCCGAAGCCCTCACCCGATACGGCGGATCACGCTGGCTGAGCTTGGCCAGCGGACCGGAATCAGCGAGAGCACGGTGTCTCGTCTGGAGGGCGGCAGTCGCAAGCCGACTTTGGAGCTGCTGCTGCCACTCGCCGAGGTGTACGCGGTGCCCCTCGACCATCTTGTGGGCGCGCCCCGTACGGGAGCCCCGGGCATTCACCTGCGCCCGGTGACCCGGGGAGGCGTGACGTTGGTGCCGCTGAGCGATTCTGGCGGCGCGTTCCGCGAGGTCGGCCGCGTGATCCGCACCGTGCAGCTACTGCGCTGCCTCTCCGACGCCCCGCTGCGGCAACGGGTGACCGCTGCGACTGACAAGGTCGAGGCGTACGACCGGTGCCCGTGGCGACTCGCACGTAGGTTATCGAGCGCGCTCGTCGATGAGTGCGGCCAGGCCGTCCAGGATGCGCTGTAGGCCGAATTCCCATGCCTGGTCCTGTCCCTCGGACCGGGCTGCCGAGGCGAGGGCCTCGGTGAGCGCGGGGAACCGCTCACCGTGCGCCTGCACCAGGTCGCCGAGGATGGCGCCGAGCTGGGCCTCGGGGTTGCCAGCGGGACCCGCTGCGCGGGCCTGCTGGGTGATGCCGCGTACGTGACCCACCAGAAGGACGGCTGCGTCCATCCGCTCGGCACCGCTCAGCCCCGTACCGTCCAGTGCGGCGACGGCACGCTCCAGCCAGGACAACTCCCCAGGTCCCACGACCCGCGGCCCGAGGGTGGCCTCCAGCGCCCAGGGGTGCTGGGAGAAGACGGCGAGCAACTGACGGGCCCAGCCCTCCAGTTGCTCCCGCCAGCCACCGTGCGCCTGCTTCGCTGTCGGGCAGGGGCCGATCGCGGCGTCGACCATCAGCGCGACCAGCTCGGCCTTGCCCGGCACGTACCGGTACAGCGCCATTTTGGTGACGCCCAGTTGTGCGGCGACCCGCTGCATGGAGACATCGGCCGACCCCTCCGCGTCGGCGATCTCGATACCGGCCCGCGCGATACGGGCCAGGTCGAGTGTCCGCCTGGGGCCCCGCGCGGGCTTCGGGTGCGGCCCCCACAGCAGCCGCACCGCCTCGGCGTGCGCGTCGCTCAAGTCCCCTCCGGTCCTGCCTTGTTGAGGCAATTCAGCTGTGTCTATGGTACACAGTAATTATCAGTGTCCGTCGGACACGGTTTCAGTGAGGGGCATCCCATGACCACGAACGTCCTCATCTCCGGCGCGAGCATCGCCGGCCCGGCGCTGGCCTACTGGCTGGGGCGCCACGGCTTCAACCCCACCGTCGTCGAACTCGCCCCGGCCCTGCGCAAGGGCGGTCACGCTGTCGACTTCCGCGGTGAGACACACCTGACCGTGCTGGAGCGCATGGGCCTGCTGTCGGAGCTGCGCCGTCTCCAGACCGGCGGCAGCCCGATGCGCTTCGTCGACGAGGCCGGCCGGACGCTGCTGCGTCTGCCCGCCGAGTTCGCAGGCGGCGAGATAGAGGTCCTCCGTGAAGACCTGGCCCGGGTGCTGTACGAGCACAGCGCCCCCTACACCGAGTACATCTTCGGCGACTCGATCACCGGCCTCGCCGAGACCCCGTCCGGCGTGCGGGTCGAGTTCCGCGGCGGCGCCTCACGCGACTTCGACCTCGTGATCGGGGCGGACGGGCTGCACTCCAACGTCCGCCGCCTCGCCTTCGGCCCGGAGCGGGACTACGTCAGCCATCTCGGCTACTACGCCGCCACATGGCAGCTCCCCAGGGACAGCTACCCGGGGCTCGCAAAGGGTTCGGTCGGTTACAACGCGCCGGGGCGGCTGGCCTCCGTCGGCGCCGACCACCGGGACCCGGCACGGGCGGGAGCGTTCTTCGTCTTCGCCTCGCCCGAGCTGTCGTACGACCGGCACGACCCCGAACAGCAGAAGAAGCTGATCGCCGATGCCTTCTCCGGCCTCGGCTGGGAGGTGCCCCGCCTGCTCGCCTCCCTTGATCAGGCCCCCGATCTGTACTTCGACTCGATCAGCCGGGCCGACGTGGACACCTGGTCCACGCGGCGGGTGTGCCTCGTCGGCGACGCGGCCTGCGGAGCCACCATCGGCGGCATGGGCACGGGAACCGCGATGGTCGCCGCCTACGTGCTGGCGGGCGAGCTGGCGCAGGCCCGGGGCGAGCACCGCACTGCCTTCACCCGGTACGAGAGCAGGCTCCGCAAGTACGCCAAGGGCTGCCAGGAAGGCGGCGACCGTACCGGGAAGTTCCTCGCCCCCGCCACCGCCACCGGCGCGCGCCTCCGCAACACCTTGCTCTCGCGCTCCTTGTTCCTGAACGGCATGCTCAAACTGGGCGAGAGGGTCAGCAGCACCGTTGCCCTGCCGGACTATCCAGCCGATCCAGTCGCGTCAGCTCATGACTGACGTGCGGCGTCACCGGAGCACGCCCCGGCCCGGTGTTGCCGGTCAGCAGTTGGCCCACTTGCGGGACGAGAACTTGTTGTCGGCGTCGGCCCAGCCCAGTTGGCCCCACCACTGGTTGCGCCTCACGCAGCCGATGTACGCCCTGTACTGGCTGCTCTTGTCCGAGTTACCGCGGGTGGGCGCCCGGAGAAGCACCAGCGCCGCAAGCCTTCAGCCGCGGGAGCGCAGTATGCGGCGCATCCTGTCGGCCCGGTCCAGGAGGTTCGTGCGGACGACCGGGACAACCTGTGCCGCCAGGTCTTCCGCTCGTCCCACGAAGTTCAGGTCGATACCGAACACCGGGAAGAGGCTTTTGGCGTAGGTCGTCGTCGGCTGGGTTCCGCTGCGGTGGATGGTTCGCACGAGATCGAGGTAGGCCTCCGTGTGGGGCCTGAGCAAGTCGTCCTGGCCGGCGCTCCAGAACAGCGTCGCAACTGAGTGGACCGAAGCGATAGGCACCGCGCGGTCCGTCGCCAGCGTCTGCCAGACTGCCTTCTTCTCGGCCGCGTCCGGGGTCGCCGCGCGGACCTGGAGCCTGCTGATCCATGCGTCGGGATCCGGGTCGCGGTCGAGCAGAGCCTGTGCCTCGGCTGCGGTCGGGCTTCCGAGCTGAGCCTTGCGAACCAGTGCCCGCCACTGGAGATCGATGTCTTCCCCGGCCTCGGTCTGGAGCCACGCAACCTCCTCCAGCCCGGACGCAGTGCGGGCGAAGCCACGCAACGCCGCTTTGCGGTAGGCGCCGACGTCGGAGAGGCTGCGGCACGCCTCAGCCACTGCTCGCAGCAGCTCGTCCCGCTCCGATTCCGGGCTCCACAGATCTGCGGCCTCGACGGCCAGGTTGAGATACGGCTCGATCACCGACGCGGACGTCTCGACAGCGAGCACTCCGGTCAGGCACTGCACGGCTTCGGCGGCTGTCGCTTCGCCGTTGATCAGCATGTCCCAGGCCGTGGTGACGGCGACACCCCGCGCGGTCGCAGTGGGCAGGCGAGCGGCGTTGCGGAAGAACGCGTCTCTGGTCGTGGCGTCGGGTCTCGTCGAGGCGAAGGTCAGGTCTTCATCGTTGACCAGATACAGGTCGGCTCCTGCTGGTAGGCCGAGCCGGGTCCGTTCGCCCGTTACCTCGACTTCGACGAGTGCCATGCGCTCAAGGCGGTCCCCGGACCGCTCGTAGGCGCCGACGGCAAGCACATGCGGGCGTGGCCAGCCACCCGGCCCCTGAGCGACCAGGGCGAACCCGTCTGCATCGTGGTCGAGAGTCAGCCGGTCGGTGCCCGCTGTTTCCAGCCATCCCGTGCGCCACTGGTCCAGGTCACGTCCACTGGCGTCGGCGACCGCGTCGATCAGGTCATGCAGCGTGGTGTTGCCCCAGGTATGCGTGGCGAAGTAGCTGGTGAGACCGGCGGAGAAGTTTGCCTCGCCGACGTACGTCATCAGCTGGTGCAGTACGGACGCGCCCTTGGGGTAGGTGATGGCGTCGAACGTCGCTTTCGCCTCGGAAACGTCGCGGACCTGCTGGCGGATCGGGTGCGTCGTCGGCCCCTGGTCCATGAAATAGGCTCTGAGCTTCTCACCGGCCAGATGTGCCGTCCAGGCATCGGTGTACGACGTCACGCTCACCGCGGCCCAGTTGCTCGCGAACTCCGCCAACGCCTCGTTCAGCCACAGGTCGTCCCACCAGCGCATCGTGACGATGTTGCCGAACCACATGTGCGCGAGTTCGTGCAGCAGGTACCGCGAGAAGATGTCCCACTCCGCCCTGGTCGGAGTGGTCCTGCGCAGGAACCAGTCCATCCAGGTGACGCAGCCGAAGTTCTCCAACGCGCCGGGGAACTCGGGCGTGAAGACCTGATCGTATTTATGCTGCGGAAACGGCATGCCGAACTTGCCAGCGAAGAACTCGAGCCCCTGAGTGGTCAGGGTGAACAGCTCATCGGCGTCCCGGTCCAGGATCGAAGCCAGCGACTGCCGGGCGAAGAGACCGAGATCATGACCAGCTCCGCGACGACGCAATTCGTAGTACGGGCCCGCATTGATCACAGTGTTGTACGCCGCCAGCGGCGGCGTCGGCGGGAAGGTCCAGCGCCGCACTGAGCCGAGCTCTTCAACCTGCGGGTCACCGCTATTGCTCAGCACCCGCCAGTCGGCAGGAGCGGTCACGGTGAATGCCCACGGCGCCTTGAGGTCCGGCTGGTCGAAGCAGGCCAACACATACCGGGCGTAGTCGGGAGCGAAGTCGGTGTAGACATACGTCTCGCCGTCGGCGGGATCGACCGCCTTGTGCACGCCCTGGCCATCGGCCGAGCACTCCGTCACCGAGACCACCGTGAGGACGCTGCGTTCGGCAAGATCAGTCAGCGCGATCCGGCCCTCAACAGCCGACCGCAGCACGACCCCGTTGAGCGTGGCGCTCTCAACCGCCGCCGCACAATCGACAAAGGTCTCGGCCCCGGGCCGGTGACACGTAAAGGTTATCGTTGATTCGCACCGGACCCGCGAACCGGTCATCAACTCCGAAAGATCGACGGCCACGTCATACCGCTCGACCGTCAGCAGCCTCGCGCGCCCCTCAGCCTCGGTTTGAGTCAGACTCTTGCCGCTCATCGCTTTCCCTCTCGCAGATCCGCTCATTCGAGTAGTTCCTGCTCATTCCTGCTGTGGAACCTGGCGATCACCTGATTGAAAAGTAGGGTGCCCAGTCGCCTGCCATACGCTCGTCTGGCATGGCGCGCCGGTTTAGTGAGTATGTGGGAAGATGGCGTCGGCGGTGCCCGGACATGGGTGTGGCCCGGTCGGGCGTCCCCGGTCGAGCCACGTGACGGTGTGGCTGTCCTCGCCGACGAGGACAGCGGAGTCCTGCGAGATCGCCGATCCGGGGTCTAGCTAGCCCGAAAACGCCAACGGGGCTCCCCGCCCACAAGAACGGGAAGCCCTACCGGGCTGCCAACCTGCGCCGGTCAACCGGCCATGGCCGCCACGACCAGCGAAGCAGCCGCACCGCACAGCAGCACGACAAGCGGCCATGCCAGCCAGCCGCGCCCGGTACGCCTGCGCCACAGCACCAGCCACAGTGCACATGCCGCCACGAAAACGAGCGTCACGCCGCCCAGCTCGCCCTCCCGCCACGCCACCCGCACGGCGCCAGGGTGAGCACCCCACACAAGGAGCGCAACGAGGACGCCCACGGCCAGTGCACACACCGCTTCCAGCAGCCTGCTCATACGGGCCCTTCTTCTCCGGCGTGTCCGTCAGGCCAGTGCGCGGGCGGCCGGGGCGCGGAGTTGGGGTGTGGTGCGGCCAGAGAGCAGCAGTCCGGAGATGAGGGACTTCACCGCGGGTCGGGAGTGCGTCTCCTGGGGTGCCTGGTGCTCGGCGGCGAGGAGCGTGCGTAGGTACAGACCCACCCGAAACCCTACGCCGGCCGGTTGCTGCGCACATGATCGTCCACGCGGCCTGAGAGGTGCTTACCAGCCGAAGACGCGGAGCCAGGACCATGACTTGGGGCCTGGCAGGCCGTCCACGATCAACCCGGCACCGGCGACGAGGAGCAGCCCCCCGACCGCTCCCGTCACCGTCGAGCGCCATACGCCGACGCCCGCACCGCGTACACGCATACGCACACGCGCTGGCCCCGCCCCCCGTTTCCCCCGTTGACGTCTCCGGGCAGTGCGGCCCGGTGACGACCTTCGGGTGAGAGTCTGCGGGCCCGGCGCGCCGCGCCGGTAGCGGTTTCGGGCGAGTCCGAAACCGACAGGTCAGGTGTTTCCGGTGAGCAGCTCGGCGCCCAGCGGGGTGAGGGCGTGGCGTACGCAGTGGGATTCCCGCGTGCTGGTGACGAGCCCGGCGCGGCGCAGCACGGCGGCGTGCTCGCTGGCCGAGGACAGGGAGACCCCCGCGTGTCCTGCCAGCTCGGTGGTGGTGCGGGGGTGCCGGAGCGTTTGCAGCACGGCTGTACGGGTGTGCCCGAGCAGCGGCGCCAGCCGGGATTCCGGTACGGCGGGCGGGCCGGGCGGTTCCGGCCTGGCCGGGTAGACGAGGACGGGCAGCAGCGTCTCGTTGACGAGTGCCACCGGTGTGCGACGGCAGAAGTACGAGGGCACGAGCAGCAGTCCGCGCCCGTGCAGGTGCATGTCCCGGTCCACGGGATAGTCGGCGCACAGCACCGGCGGCTGCCAGCGCAGCAGAGGCGCGAAGGTGCGCAGCATCGCCTCGGTGCCCAGGCGGCATTGGGTCCGGCTCCGGTTCAGGCGGTCGGCCTCGGTGCGGTGGGTGATGCGCTGCCAGCTCGGTTCGAGGACCGAGGCGTGGTACTGGCGCAGTGCCTGCCCCACGCGGCGCAGGGTGTCGCATTCCCCGTCGGCCAGGGCCCGGGCCCAGGCGGGCACCGGGTTGCGGGCCGAGAGCAGGGTGACCTCGCTGCGCAGCTGGTGGCGCGGGGTGGAGAGCACGGCGTCGATCCCGCACTCCAGCCCGCCGGACGCCGCCGCCGGGGTGAGGAAGTCGGGGAAGTAGCCCTGGGGCGGCATCAGCGGTGCCAGGACGCGCTGGGCCCGCACCCCCGGCGTACGCGCGTCGTGCCGCCAGGAGCGGAGGACGGGGTCCCGCCGCCGCTCGTGGAGCTGATGGATGCTCAGGACGATCTCCCATAACGGGTCCAGCCCGTCCGCGACCCTGGTGCGGGCCAGATCTCCGGCGCTGAAATGGATACGCAGCACGACTTCCCCCCCGGACAGTCCGTTACTGACGCCATCACGAGAACGGCTCTTCTCTGCTGAAGACCGTAGTGGCGAGAACAGCCGTTCTCAAGCCGCGTAAGGGTGACATAGGAGCCGAATGCGCTTACGGGTCACCAGAGTTGGCGTGGAGGGAGGCTGCGCGCCACGGAGGAGGACGAGACGCTCGGGCGCGTGGTCGCGGTCGCTGGCGACCTCTTCTACGCCCACGGCGTCCACGTGGTGACGATGCGACGCATCCGGGACGCGGCGGGCGTGCGTGTGCGGGGGCCCGGAGGCAGGCTTCAGCTCGACGGTGTCACCGTGGAGCGCCCGGTGTGGGTGGCGCGCCGTTGAGGCCGCCGTCGCCCCGCCGCCCGGGAGGCAGCGTCAGTCTGGGCAGCGTGTAGCCGACCAGCGGCCCGATGCCACCGGCGAAGACGACGGTGGCCACGCCCACGCTGCCGCCCAGCAGCCAGCCGACGACGAGCACGCTCACCTCGATCCCGGCGCGGGCCGCGATCAGCGGGATGCCGTGGCGCGCGAGCCCCGTCATCAGCCCGTCGCGAGGACCGGGCCCCCATCCGGCTCCGACATACAGTCCCGTGGCGACGGCGACGCCGAGCACGGCCATGGCCATGAACACGACGCGCACGCTCCAGTGGGCCGGTGCGGGTATCCAGGCGATTCCCAGGTCCACGAACGGGCCCACCATCAGCGCGTTCGCGGCCGTGCCCAGTCCGGGGCGCTGGCGCAGCGGTACCCACAGTGCCAGCAGGGCCAGCGAGACGACGATGGTGGTCTGGCCCAGTGTGAACCCGGTGACCCGCGTGAGGCCTTGTGTGAACACGGTCCACGGATCGGTGCCGAGGTGGGCTTTCACCAGCACCGCCTGGCTCGTCCCGTACAGCGCCAGCCCCGCCGCGATCCGCAGCGCGCGCTGCACGGGACGGTCGTCAAGACGCGCCATGGCTGTGCGTGGCGGACGCCAGGAGCGCGGCGGCGGCGTGCGCTGCCGCGGTCGTGGCCGCGCTCGCCTCGCCAGGGCCGTGTACGAGGACCCGCGCGGCAACTCCGTCGATCAGCAGAAGCAGCTGCGAGGCGAGCTCGTCCGGGTGGTCGCACCCGGTCTCCGCGCACAGTTCTCGCAGCACACGCAGCAGCCACTGCTTCTCGGCCCGTACGGCGGCGGCCACCGTGTCGTCCGCGGGGGACTCGGCGGCGGCGTTGAGGAAGGCGCAGCCCCGGCCGTTGGCGTGCTCGTACCAGGAGGCGAACCAGTCGAACAGGGCGGTCAGGCGCGGCGCTCCGGGCTCCTCGTCCGCCAGGTGTGCGGCGAGGTCGGCCGCGATGCGCTGCTGTCTCGCCTCCAGCGCGCCGGCCACGAGCGCCGACTTGGAGGCGAAATGCGCGTACACGGTTGGTTTGGTGGCTTTGGCCGCCCGGGCGACGGTGTCGATGTTCGTCCTGGTGATGCCCTGCTCGTAGAAGACCTGCTCGGCCGCGGCCAGCAGGCGAGCGCGGGAGGTCGTGTTCCGCTGCATTATTTTAACTTACCAGATAGTTAAAATAAGGGCCTGGACGGGCTCGGCTCGGCTCGGCCGGAGGGTGCCGACGAACTGGTGCGCATGTGGTGCTGCCCCTGCTGCCCCTGGGGCTCCGGAAGCGTGTGAGCGTCAACTGCCCCGCGCCCGTGGGCACTCGGTCGGGTGGTGTGCGTGGTGCGTGCGTTGCCGGGGTCTCTCGCGGGGCAGCCTCGGCACGCTCCACTCAACGGACACCCTTCGCTAAAGGAGATCCATGCGCCACTCATGCTTCCGGGTAGCTATGGCCACCGCAGCCGCGCTGGCCGGTGTCCTCGTCGGCAGCGGTTCGGCACAGGCAGCACCCGGCGACGTGCCCTCCGAACCCTCCGTCCTGACCAACCACGCGTACGACAACTACCTCGTCCCCGACGACACGGTGGGCAACCCCGGCACCTTCCTGCAGGTGTACTACGCCGACGACAACACCATCCCGCGGACCTTCACCTTCGAACGGGTCAGTGGGCACTCCGACATCTACAAGTGGAAGTCCGCCAAGACCGGCTCCTGCGCCGAGACCCAGGGCAACGGAAAGGCCGGCACATCGGTGCTGCTCCAGAAGTGCGGCACCAACAAGGCGCAGTGGTGGGTCGTCCGGCCGGTGGGCGGCACCAGCGACCAGTTCGTCATCTCGCCCTACAACGACGAGGACCTGGCGGTGACCGGTCTCTTCGGCAACGACAACTACGCTCCGCTGCGCCCGCTCCCCAGCAGCAACACGTCCACAGCGGCCCAGCGTTGGCACATCAACCCTGAGTAGGGAGCAGAGGCGGGACCGTCCGCAGCCGCGCACACCGTTCGCGGCTGCGGCCACCTCATCGGGTGCTCATCGTCCGCTGGAAGCGGGGGAGCTCCCTCGGATTCCGTCCAGGAGATACGTGGTGCGGCGGTCGTAGTCGTCCCGGGGAGGCCGCTTGCCGTGCTTGAGGGCGAGGGCGTTGTCGACGACGAGCGCGTGGAGGTCGTCCGCCGTGAACTCCGGCCGCAGTGCGCCGGTGGCCCGCGCCGCCGCGATGAGCTCTTCGTTGGCCGCGCTGCCGACCCGGCAGATCTCCATGAGCTGCTGCGAGTGCGGATAGGTCTGCAACAGGACGTCGTTGAAGGCGGGCCGGCGGTACTGGAGGTCGCGGATCGCGGTGAGGTAGTACGCGATCCGCTCGCCGACGTCGTCGATGGTCCGGGTGTGGTCGATCACGGCGAACAGCTCACTCGCGACGAGCTCCTCGATGACGGATTCGATGAGGCCGATCCGTCCGCCGAACCGGTTGAAGATCGTGGCCTTGCTCACCCCTGCCGCCTTGGCGACCTCCTCCAGCGGCACCGTCAGGCCCTGCCCCTGGAAGGCGCCGATCGCGGCGGAGCGGATCTGCTCGGAATTGCGCCGGGCGTCGGCGCGCAGCCGGGAGCCCGAAGACACCGCACCGGCCATGGCCCTCACCGCCTCCTCTTGTCACCCGCCGTCGTAATTTGACTGACCGGGTCAGTTTACCTACGGTCGCAGCCAGAAGGGAAACTGACCAGCTTGGTCAACGTATGATTGCGCCCACCGCCAGGACGGACACCGTGGGCGCTCGGGAAGGGCAAGAACATGATCGTTGTCACCGGCGCCACCGGCGGGCTGGGCGGCGCCACCGTCGAGCACCTCCTCAAGCGCATACCCGCCGACCAGATCGGCGTCAGCGTCCGCGACACCGCCAAGGCGCAGCACTTCGCCGACCGCGGTGTGCGCGTGCGGCAGGGCTCCTACGAGGACCCGGCCGCGCTGCGTGACGCGTTCGCCGGTGCCGAGCAGGTCCTTCTGGTGTCCGGCAACGACCCGGCCGCCGACATGGTCGGCCTGCACCGCAACGCCATCGAAGCCGCGGTCGCGGCCGGCACCCGGCGGATCGTCTACACGAGCCAGCAGGGCGCCGTCCCCGGCAACCCGTACCGGCCGTCGGACTTCCACATCGCCACCGAGGCGCTCCTCGGCGACTCCGGAGCCGCCTGGACCGCGCTGCGCAACGGCGCCTACGGCCCGCTCGACCAGGTTCTCGGTCCGTGGCAGCGGACCGGCGTGATCGCCCAGCCGGAGGACGGCCCCATCCCGTACACCGACCGTGCCGACATAGCCGAGGCCACCGCTGTCGTCCTCGCCGGTGGCCGCTCCCTCGACGGCCCCGTCACCCTCGCCGCGCCGGCCGCCGTCACCTTCGACGACTTCGCCGAGATCGCCTCGGACCTCACCGGCCGCACCATCGAACGCGTCGTCGTGGACGACGAACAGTGGGTCGCCGACCAGATCGCGAGCGGTGTGCCGGACCAGACGGCCCGGCTCATGCTCACCTGGTACCAGGCATCCCGCGAGGGCTACTTCGCCGAAGCCGACCCTCTGCTGGCCGAACTCCTCGGCCGCGAGCCCCGCACCGCCGCCGACCGGCTCGCAGCCCTCATCGCCGACTGAACGTGAATCCCGCGTGGGTCTGTGAGTCCTGGTCCGCCGGGTCCGCTGCCGCACAGGGCCCGCTACGCACGTCCACGGGGACCGGCGGCGGGCCATGCTGGATGTACGTCCTCGGGATGAGTGACAGAGGACGGATCACGGCATGCGCACGGCACAAAGGGGTTCCACGGCCTTCCTCCGACGGGCGGCCGATGAGCGGGCCCACACCACGGCCGGCGCTCTTGCGCGCTCTGTCGCCGTCGCGTCATGCCTGGCCACCGACTGTTCCGGAGCAAGGTGCCGCCTGCCCGGGATGTCTCTTCACAGAACAGGAACTCGTATGAGCAAGGGCAAGGTTCTCCTCGTCATGTCGGCTGCCGACGTGTGGGAGCGCACCGACGGATCGAAGTACCCGACGGGTTACTGGGCGGAGGAGCTGGCCGCTCCGCACGAGAAGTTCGTGGAGGCCGGTTACACGGTCGACTTCGCTTCTCCGGGCGGGGTACTCCAGCCGCTGGACGAGCACAGCGCCGACCCGGCGGTCGCGGGGGAGGAGTGCGCCCGCCATGTGGCACACGCCCAGAAGGCGCTGGAGGAGTTCGGCCCGCTGCTGAAGCTCGAGGAGGTCGGCATCGACGACTACGTCGCGGTGGTGCTGCCCGGCGGCCACGGCCCGGTCGTCGACCTCTTCCAGGACGCCGGCCTGGGCCGTCTGCTGGCCGAGGCGGACAAGGGCGGCAAGCTCATCGGCGCTGTCTGCCACGGTCCGGCCGCGCTGCTCAGCGCCAAGGACGAGGACGGCAACTGGCTCTTCGCCGGCCGCAGGATGACCGCGTTCACCGACGAGGAGGAGCGGCTTTTCGGCACCGCCGAGGGCGCTCCGTGGCTGCTCGCCTCGCGTCTGCGGGAGCTGGGCGCAGACCACGTCGAAGGGGCGGCATACCAGCAGCACAACATCGTCGACGGCAACCTCTTCACCGGCCAGAACCCCGCCTCCAGCGCCAGGCTGGCCGAGGACATGATCGCCGCGCTGCGCTGACACACCACCCGGCGCACGAGGAGCGGGCCCTCCCTTCCGGTACGGGGGCGGGCCCGCTCTTCGGCACCCCCGTCCTGGCCGACGTCGCTCACCAGGCAGGAGGCTCTTCGGTAGCCAGGAGGTTCCTCGGTCACCCGGCTTCGAGCGCCGCAGGCGCAGCACTGGAGAGGGCACGCGGTGAGCCGGTTCGTATGGCCTCGCTGACGGCGCGTACGGCGCGTGTGACGCTCGCCGCCGTGGCCGTGGGGGAGGGCTGCTCGGATTCGTGGATGAACGCGGTGACACCACGGCGGCTTCCGACGTAGTCGACGATGCCGTGCTCGATCTGCGTCCGCAGCGCCTGTTCGTATCCGTGACGCTCGTAGGTGCCGGAGTCGGCTCCGGCGACGGGCAGCAGATGTGTCGTGAGCCGTTGCAGCTTCGGGCGCAGACCCGACTCGGCCGTGTCCTCGAAGGCCCAGCCGTTGACGAACACGCGGTCGATCCACCCCTTCAGCAGCGCCGGCACGGACCACCAGTACACGGGGAAGACCAGGACGAGGTCGGTGGCGCGGTCGAGACGGCGGTGTTCGCGGGCGACATCGGGAGGGTGGTCGCCGCCTCCGTGATAGGCCCGGCGGTCCACCGGGGTGAACCTGGGGTCGAACCGCTCCCGGTGCAGGTCCGCCACCTCGACCGCCCGGGGGCGGAGGGCCGCGACGAGTCGTTCCGCCACGTGGTGGGTCAGGGAGTCGGCGTCCGGGTGTGCCGTGACGAGCAGGGTCAGTGCGTTGTCGTCATCAGTGCTCATGACCACCACTGAACACGTGCTGGCCGCACGTTCACATGGGCAGGAAGCCGCAATGCCTTTGTGATCGTCTATCTTGTGGGTGTGGACGTCACCAGCGACCTCTTCCGCGGGGTGCGGGCCCGCGGCTCCCTGTTCGGCAGTTCGACGCTGTCCCCGCCCTGGTCGCTGCACTTCGTGGACGGTGCGCCGCTGACGCTGTGCACTGTCCTCACCGGCGCTGGCTGGATCGTGCCTGAGGGGCATCCGCCTGAGCGCCTCGGCGCCCACGACACGATCGTGGTGCGTGGTCCGACGACATTCACCTTCGTCGACGAACCCGGCAGCACGGCGGAGCCGATCGTCTGCGGGCAGGACTGCGCGACGCCCGAGCAGGGCGGCACACGGCACCGTCTGGGCTGGCACGATCCCGGCGAAGAGGGCGGCGACGGCAGTGGTGCGACGACTTTGGTGGTCGGTGCCTATCCGGTCAGCGGCGAGATCAGCCGGCCGTTGATGGACGCGCTGCCCGTCGTGCTGCGCGTGGACGCCGGAGACACCGGCGACCCGGTGCTGGACCACCTCGCCTCCGAGGTCGCCCGCGACGAACCGGGCCAGCAGGTCGTGCTCGACCGGCTCCTCGACTGGATGCTGGTCTGCACACTGCGCACCTGGCTGGACCGGCCCGGCGGCCACCCTCCGGCCTGGTGGACCGCCCAGAAGGACCCGGTGGTCGGCCAGGCGCTGAGCCTCTTGCACACCGAGCCCGCTGCGCCATGGACGGTGGGCGAGCTGGCCCGGCGTGCGGGGGTGTCCCGCTCGACGCTCGCGAAACGGTTCGCCGATCTGCTCGGCGAGCCGCCGCTGGCCTATCTGACCCGCTGGCGCATGACGCTGGCGGCTGATCTCCTCGTCGAGCGGGAATCCTCGACCGTCGCTCATGTGGCACGCGCCGTCGGCTACACCGATCCGTTCGCGTTCAGCGTGGCGTTCAAGAGACTCCGGGGCACCAACCCGAGCGAGTTCCGCCGCCGGTCCGGCGCTGTTCGCCCCGCGATCGACGCCGCTCGCTAGCATGTGGCGTCACTTAGTGTCAGTATGGCGCTGAGTGAATGCAGTGCGATGGTGAAAGGGGCCGACGGCGTGGCATCGACCGAACGCGGCCGTGGCGGGATGAGCGAGCGGCGGCGCCGTCGCGTACGTCTGGAGATCTCGCGGGAGGCGGCACGCCTGTTCTGGGCGCAGGGCGTCGGCGGCACGAGCGGCGACCAGATCGCGGAGGCGGTGGGGCTGTCGACCCGCACCATCTGGCGTCATTTCCGCAGTAAGGAGAGCTGCGCGGAGCCGATCGTCGCGCAGAGCGTGGAGTGGGAACTCGCCACCCTGCGCAGTTGGCCGCCGCACCGTTCTCTGGAGGAGCACTTCGCCACGGAGGCGAGGCGGTTGGCCGACGAGGCCGGCCCGTCGGAACAGGCCGATGCCGGGCTGGGTATCAAGATGATTCGGCTGGCCGATACCGAACCGGCCCTGCGCACGGCCTGGCTGATGGCCTGCGACCAGGTGGAACGCGAACTGGCCGGGGTCATCGCGACGCGCCTCGGAGTTCCGCCCGACGGCCTTGAGGCGCGGCTGCACGCCGCGGCCGCCGCGGCGGCCCTGCGCGTCATCAACGAGTACGTCGGAGCCGCCCTTCTGGAAGGTGCCGATCCGCGGCAGCTCGGTGACGAGAATTTCGGCTTCATCGCGGACGCCGTCCGCACGGCCACCGGGGGCGCCGTGGGCGATCCGGTCCACCTCGGCGAGGCGCCCGCCGCGCCGGAGGCGGGCGCCTGGGCGTGACTCAGGTCACAGTGCACGAAGTGGCTTCGATCGTCGTGCAGTGTCAGACTGTCACTTAGTGACGAACGATCGATGTGTCCCCGAGACGACCCCGGAAGAGCTGATCACCATGCAGACCACCACCAGTCCCCAGGCGGCGGCGACCGACATGCAGACGGCAGGCGACCGGAAGCGGAAGTCGGCGCTGGAGCAGGCGGGCGGCACCAGGGGGATCGTCTACTCGGCGCTGCCCGCGCTGGTGTTCGTCGTCGCCAACAGCCTCGGCGGACTCAAGGTGGGCATCCTCGCCGCTCTGCTCGTCGCCCTGGGCATCGCGGTGGAGCGGTTGACGCGCAAGGAGTCGATCCAGCCCGCACTCGGCGGCGTGTTCGGCGTGGCGATCGCCGCGGGGATCTCCTGGTACACGGGATCGGCCAAGGACTTCTTCCTCATCGGCATCTGGGCGAGCCTGGCCGGCGCCGTCGTCTTCGTCCTCTCCGTGGCGCTGCGCTGGCCCCTGGCCGGTCTGATCTGGAACTCGGCGACCGGCAAGGGCACCGTCTGGCGGGCGGACAAGCGCTCGCGGATCTACTACGACATCGCCACCCTGGTGCTGGCCGCCATCTTCGGCGCCCGGTTCGCCGTCCAGCAGTACCTCTACCAGGCCGACGAGGTCGGTTCGCTGGGCTTCGCCAAGATCGCCATGGGCTACCCGCTCCTCGCCGTCGGCCTCCTGGCCGTCGCCTGGGCCGCCCGGGCTTCCGACAAGCGGCTGAAGGTCATGGGGCTGCTGCCCGCCAAGCGCGCCTGACCGACGGCTCCGCTCCCCCGCGCCCCTGGCTCGTCCCGACCAGGCCGGAAGTTCTCCGATAATTTTCGAAGATCTTGACCAGGTCATTGATCACCGCATCGACGCATTCGGTGATCGGTCCGGCCTTCGCGTGCTCAGTACGGCACTGAGCTGCCCTTATTTCCTCCTCGTCAATTTCCGAACAAGAAGAGATTTCCGTAATACTTCCGGAAACCGTTGACAACCCGTGGAGCCGGTTCAACACTGTCGGTCATCGACAGGCCGCACCGCTGTCGATCCGGGCCGCCCGTCATGGCCCGGTTCTCCGGTCGTCGAGCCGCGCGCGACCGGCCCCAGCCCCGCCGCGTCGCAGGACGCCGACGCGCGGTCGCCGCCGCCTGGCCGCCACCACCCCCCTGCCGGGTCGTATCACGCTGCCTGGCCTGTGCCAGCCCTCACGAGGAGGAAGCATGCACGAGAACGACGCCCCCACACCCCGCCCGATCAGCCGCCGGAGTCTCATCGTCCGCGGCGGCACTCTGGCGGTGGCCACGACGTCCGCGGTGATGCTGCCCAGCACCGTGGCCCGTGCCGACTCCGACAGAACCGTCAACTCGAACCAGACCGGCACCCACAACGGCTACTACTACTCGTTCTGGACCGACGCGTCCGGGACGGTCTCCATGAACCTGACCGGCGGCGGCAGTTACAGCACCTCGTGGCGCAACACCGGCAACTTCGTCTGCGGCAAGGGCTGGAGCACCGGCGGACGCAGGACCGTGCAGTACTCGGGCAGCTTCTCTCCGTCGGGCAACGGCTATCTGTGCCTCTACGGGTGGACGTCGAACCCGCTGGTGGAGTACTACATCGTCGACAACTGGGGCAACTACCGGCCCACGGGAACGCACCGCGGCACGGTCACCAGCGACGGCGGCACGTACGACATCTACCACACGATGCGGTACAACGCCCCCTCCGTCGAGGGCACCCGCACCTTCCCGCAGTTCTGGAGCGTGCGGCAGCAGAAGAAGACGGGCGGCACCATCACCACGGGCAACCACTTCGACGCGTGGTCCCGGGCCGGGATGTCCCTGGGCAGCTTCCGGTACTACATGATCATGGCGACGGAGGGCTACCAGAGCAGCGGCAGCTCGAACATCTCGGTGAGCGGCTGACCGTTCCCGCTCCCCTTCGGCACCCCCGTGACGCGGCGGCCTCCTCCTGGCCGCCGCGTCACCAGTTCACACCCTCGGAGCCGCCGCGGCGCTGACGGCGCGGCGAGACGTGGTGCGGGGCAGCCCAGTAATACGTCCCGGCGTGGTCAGCGCCGTGCGAGCCGCCGCTCGCCGCCGCTGCCCTGCTCGTAGGCCAGGCCGTAATGCGCGAACACCGACTCCTCCTCGGCGGCCCGCAGCTCCCCGTCGGTGTCGATCGAGGGGGCGTCCTTGACCTGGTCCTTGGAGTGGGTGACCTTCAGATAGCCAGGGCCCACGGTCGCCCCGTCCAGGGGGACGAACGCCAGCCGCCGACGGGTGGGCAGGCCCAGGGTCACCGTCGCGAAGGCGGGCCGGTCGGTGCGGGTGTCCACGTAGACCGACTCCAGCGAGCCGATCTTGTGCCCGTCCAGGTCCACCACGTCGTGGTCCCGCCACTCCTTGATGTCGTGTGCCTCGAACATCGTCGTCCTCCGCTCCTCGGCGGTCTCCATGCTCCTGCACGGGGCCGACGGGCACATCCGGGGGAACCCGGTTGGCCGTGTCCGTCCGGGTATCCGCCCGCACCGGCGCACACGTGAGGGCCCGCGCGGACGCCTTCGTCCGCGCGGGCCCTCACTCCTCAGACCGCTGCCCGTCAGGCCGCGGTACGGGGCGCCGAACCCCGTACCCCCTGTGCCCCCTCCCGGTGGATCGGTGTGCCGGACCCGGTGAGCGGCATGCCCGTGCCGCCGTGCCGGGCCGCGACGATCTCCGCAGCGATGGACAGGGCCGTCTCCTCCGGCGTGCGGGCGCCGAGGTCGAGGCCGATCGGCGACCGGAGCCGCGCCGTCTCCTCCTCCGTCAGCCCCGCCTCGCGCAGCCGCCGCTCGCGGTCCTGGTGCGTGCGGCGCGAACCCATCGCGCCGACGAAGGCGACCGGCATCCGCAGCGCCTCCCGCAGGAGCGGGATGTCGAACTTGGCGTCGTGCGTGAGCACGCACAGGACGGTGCGCGCGTCGGTCTCCGTACGCAGCAGGTAGCGGTGCGGCCAGTCGACGACGATCTCGTCCGCCTCCGGGAAGCGGGCCCGCGTGGCGAAGACGGCGCGCGCGTCGCACACGGTGACGTGGTACCCGAGGAACCGCCCGGCCCTGACGAGCGCCGCGGCGAAGTCGATCGCGCCGAAGACGATCATGCGAGGCGGAGGCAGGCTGGACTCCACGAGCAGGGTGACGCCACCGGGGCAGTGCGAACCGTCCTCCGAGAGCGTGACCGTGCCGGTGCGGCCAGCCTCCAGCATGGCCAGGGCCTCGGCCGCCGCCGTGCGGTCCAGCTCGTCGGGCCCGCCGAGGGTGCCCTCGAGGGTGCCGTCGGGCCGCAGGAGCAGGGCCCGCCCCGGCAGCCCGGCCGGGCCCTTGACGACCCTGGCCAGGGCGACGGGCTCGCCGCGCCGGACGGCCGACACCGCCGCGCGGTGCACGGCGGCCCCTGCCGTCCGGGCCCCGGCCGGTACGACCAGGACGTCGATGACTCCGCCGCAGGTGAGCCCGACGGCGAAGGCGTCCTCGTCGCTGTAGCCGAACCGTTCGAGTACGGTCTCGCCGCTCCGGAGCGCCTGGAGGCACAGCTCGTACACCGCGCCCTCCACGCAGCCCCCGGAGACCGAGCCGATCGCGGTGCCCTCGCTGTCGACGGCGAGCGCCGCGCCGGGGTCGCGGGGCGCGCTGCCGCTGACCCCGACGACGGTGGCGACGGCGAACTCCCGGCCCTCCGCCGCCCAGCGGTCCAGCTCGGCGGCGATGTCAAGCATCCGCCGCTCCCGGACCCGCCCCCGAACCCGAACCCGCTCCGGCCCCCGTCTCCAGGACGCGGTCGGGCCGGATGGGCAGGCTCCGGTGCCGCACACCCGTCGCGTGCCACACCGCGTTGGCGACGGCGGCCGCCGCGCCCACGATGCCGATCTCGCCGACGCCCTTGATCCCGACCGGGTCCTCGGGGTCGTCGTCCGACACCCAGTCGACCTCGACGGGCGGCACGTCGGCATGCGTGGCGACGTGGTAACCCGCGAGGTCGGCGCCGTAGAGGCCGCCCGAGGCCGCGTCCCTGACCGCCTCCTCGTGGAGGGCCATGGACAGGCCCCAGACCATCCCGCCCGCGAGCTGGTTGCGGGCCGTGAGCGGGTTGACGACGCGGCCCGTCGCGAAGATCCCGAGCATGCGCCGCACGCGCACCTCGCCGGTGGCGACGTCCACGGCGACCTCGGCGAACTGCGCCCCGAACGAGTGCCGTTCCTTCTGGGCGAGCGCCGCGACGGCCTCGCTGGTGTCCGAGCGGATGGTGATCCCCTCCGGCGGCACCTCGGTACCGGGGATGAGCCGTTCGCGCAGCTCACGGGCCGCGGCCGTGACCGCCCACGACCAGGAGCGGGTGCCCATCGAACCGCCCGCGATCATCGCGGGCCCGAAGTCGCTGTTGCCGATGCGCACCCGGACGCGCTCGGGCGCCGTCTCCAGCGCGTCGGCGGCGACCAGGGTCAGCGCTGTGCGCGCGCCCGTTCCGATGTCGGCGGCGGCGATCCGCACCGTGAAGGTGCCGTCCGCCTCGGCGGTCACGGCCGCCGTGGACGGCATGGCACCGGACGGGAAGGAGGCCGCTGCGGTGCCGGTGCCGATCAGCCAGCGGCCCTCGCGGCGCTGACGGGGACGGGGGTCCCTGTCGGCCCAGTCGAACCTGTGGGCGCCCTCGCGGAAGCAGGCCAGCAGGTTGCGGGTGCTGAACGGCATCCCGGAGACGGGGCCGCGCTCGGGCTCGTTGCGCGCCCGCAGTTCGATCGGGTCGATCCCGCACTTCTCGGCCAGCTCGTCGAGGGCCGACTCCAGCGCGAAGGACCCCGGTGCCTCGCCCGGCGCGCGCATCCACGTCGGGGTCGGCACGTCGAGGCGTACGACCTGGTTGGAGGTGCGGTGCGCCTCGGCGTCGTACATCACGCGGGCCACCCCCGCGCTGGGCTCGACGAACTCGTGCACGGACGATGTCTGGCTCAGCGCGCTGTGGTCCAGCGCGCGCAGCCTGCCGTCGGCGTCGGCGCCGAGCCGCACCCGCTGCGCCGTGGGGCTGCGGTATCCGGCGAGCGAGAACATCTGACGGCGGGTCATGACGACCCGTACGGGCCGCTGGAGCACGGTCGCCGCCAGCACGGCGCCCACCTGGTTTGCGCGGGTGCCCTTGCTGCCGAAGCCGCCGCCGACGTGCTCGGAGCGCACCCGCACCGAGCCGGGGTCGAGCGAGAAGAGCTGCGCCAGATCGCCCGCCACCCAGCCGCTGCCCTGGTTGGAGTCGACGACGTCGAGGCGGCCACCGTCCCAGCGTGCGGTCGCCGCGTGCGGCTCCATCGGGTTGTGGTGCTCCTCCGGCGTGTGGTACTCGGCGTCCACCACGACGGCGGAGTCGGCGAGTCCGGCGGCCTGGTCGCCCTTCTCCGTCTCCGCGGGCATGTGCCCTTCCAGCGGATAGGCGTCCGGGCGTCCGGGGGAGAAGGCGACGTCGTGCGGCTCCTTCTCGTAGTGCACCACGAGCGCTTCGGCCGCCTCCCTCGCCTGCTCGGAGGTCTCGGCGACGACGAGCGCCACCGGCCAGCCCAGGAAGGGGACGCGGTCGTGCTGGAAGAGGACGGAGGCGGGGTCGGGCGGGGTGCCCATCATGCTGATGAAGTCGCCGTTCACCCGCGGCGCGTTGCCGTGGTGGAGGACGGTGAGCACACCGGGCATCTCCAGGACGGCGTCGGTCTCCACCGAGACGATCCGGCCGCGGGCGACGGTGGAGAGCACCAGCCATCCGTGGGCGAGGTCGGCGAAGGGGATCTCGCCCGCGTAGCGGGCGGCCCCTGTGACCTTGTCCCGGCCCTCCACGCGGGTGTGCGCGGTGCCGACGGACGCGGGGGGTGCCGACGTACCGGTTGTGAGGGTCGTCATCGGGCGGTCTCCTCCGTCAGTTCGGTCAGGACGGCCACGGTCAGATTGCGCATGAGGGTCACCTTGTAGGCGTTGTCCCGCAGCGGCTCGGCCGCCGCCAGTTCGGCGTCAGCCGCTGCGGCGTAGGTCTCGGCCGTCGCCGGGGCTCCGACCAGCACGCGTTCGGCGGCCCGCGCCCGCCAGGGGCGGGAGGCGACGGCGCCGAAGGCGAGCCGCGCGCCGGTCACGGTGCCGTCGCTGATCTCCAGCGCGGCGGCGACGGAGCCGATCGCGAACGCGTACGAGGCCCGCTCGCGCACCTTGCGGTAGCGCGAGTGCCCGGCGACGGGCGCGGGCGGCAGGGTGACGGCGGTGATCAGGGCGCCCTGCGGGAGGGCCGTCTCCCGGTGCGGGGTGTCGCCCACGGGCAGGTAGAACTCGGCGAGCGGCAGCTCACCGGGCCCGTCGGCCGTCTCGTAGGAGACGACGGCGTCGAACGCGGTCAGCGCCACACCCATGTCGGAGGGGTGGACGGCGACGCAGTGCCCGGAGGCGCCGAGGATGGCGTGATTGTGGTGCTCGCCCTCGACGGCGGGGCAGCCGCTGCCGGGGTCGCGCTTGTTGCACGGCTTGCTGACGTCGGCGAAGTAGCCGCAGCGGGTGCGCTGGAGGAGGTTCCCGCCGACGGTCGCCATGTTGCGCAGTTGCCCGGAGGCACCGGCCAGCACGGCCTGCGCGAGCGCCGGGTAGTGCTGCCGGACGAGGGGGTGCGCGGCGAGGTCGCTGTTGGTGACGGTGGCCCCGATGCGCAGACCGCCCCCGGGCACCTCCTCGATGGTGTCCAGCGGGAGTTCCCGCACGTCCACGAGGCGCGCGGGACGTTCGACGCCGGTCTTCATCAGGTCCACGAGGTTGGTGCCGCCGCCGAGGAAACGCGCCTCGGGGTCGGCGTCGAGGACGGCGACGGCGCCGGACACGTCACCGGCGCGCTGGTATCCGAACTCCTTCACGCCGCCTCCTCCGTGTTTCCGGCACCCGCGGTGGCCTTGGCGGTCGCGGCGGCCCCGGTGGGGGTGTTCGCGGCGCGGGACACCGCTTCGACGATCGACACGTAGGCGCCGCAGCGGCACAGGTTGCCGCTCATCCGCTCCCGTATCTCCTCCGGGGTCAGAGGCGGCGGCCCCGCCTCGGGACGTACGTCGCCGGTGGCGGCGCTCGGCCAGCCCGCGGCGTGCTCCTCCAGCATCGCGACGGCGGAACATATCTGGCCGGGTGTGCAGTAGCCGCACTGGAACCCGTCGAGATCGAGGAACGCCTGCTGCACCGGGTGCAGTTGGTCCCCCTCGGCCACGCCCTCGATGGTGGTTATCTCGCGCCCCTCGGCGGCCACCGCGAGCTGGAGGCAGGAGACGGCGCGACGCCCGTCGATCATGACGGTGCAGGCACCGCACTGCCCCTGGTCGCAGCCCTTCTTGGTGCCCGTCATGTCGAGTCGCTCGCGCAGTGCGTCGAGGAGGGTGGTGCGGTGGTCGACGGGAAGGGTGTGCTTTTCGCCATTGATGTGCAAAGTGATGTCGCTGGACGTCGATGGGTCCATGCTCGGCCTTCTTTCGCCTGCCCGGAGCACGCCGAAGGGACGGTCCGGCAGGCAGACGGTTCGGAAGATGTACGGATAAGGGCAGGGACACGGGACCGCCGCACGGGGGCGCCGGTGCGAAAAGCGCAGGCTGCGTGACGGAGCGCACCGGTCACGGCCGTTTCCGGGCACCCGCGGCAGCAGCTAGGGTAGACCTAAGCGGACAACTGTCCGCGCTCCCAGAAAACCTAACGGACAACTGTCCGCTTAACAAGCGAGGTCCGGCCAACTCCGGTGAGGAGGACGGGTGCAGCACAAGAAAGACGCGCCTCAGCGCCAGGACGCCCAGCGGAACCGCGAACGCATCCTGAAGGTGGCGGTGGCCGAGCTGACGCGCGCGCACGACGTGCCGCTCAGCACCATCGCCAGGAAGGCGTGCGTCGGCCAGGGCACGCTCTACCGCCACTTCCCCGACCGCGAGGCCCTCGTCCTGGAGGTCTACCGCTACGAGGTGCAGCGGGTGGCCGAGACCGCGGGGCAGTTGCTCAGGAAGCGGGAGCCGGACCAGGCGCTGCGCGAGTGGATGGACCGGCTGGCCCAGTTCGCCATGACGAAGACCGGGCTCGCGGACACGATCCGCCGGGCGACCGCAGGGCCCGGCGCGCCGGAGAAGCCCGCGTACGCACCCGTGATGGCCGCGGCCGAGTCGCTGCTCAGGGCGGGCGAGGAGGCGGGCACGATCCGCCCCGGTGTGACCGCCGACGACTTCTTCCTCGCCATCGCGGGCCTCTGGCAGATCGCCTGCCAGGAGGACCGCGAACCGCGCCTCACCCGGCTCCTGGACCTCGTCATGGACGGGCTGCGCGCGGGCGCGACGGGTACGACGGGACCGCGTTGACCGTCGGCCGACGCGTCGCCGCGTGCCTGCTGTCCGGATCGGCACCCCTCCGGGCCGACGCGTCGCCGCGTGTTCCCGGGCGGGACTGTGAAGACACCCCCTCACCGCGTCTGCTGAGCGAGAGGAAGCACATGACGGACAGGGCCGTGATATTCGATCTGGACGGCACCATCGTCGATAGCGGAAGCAACTACTTCGAGGCCGAGCGGGAAGTGCTGCACCGGCACGGCGCGCGGGGATTCGACCGTGCCACGCACGGCCAGTACACCGGAATCGGCATGCGGGACATGCTCGACTCCCTGCGCGGGCGCTACGGGCTGCGCGAGGACACGGACACCCTCCTCGAAGAGGTCAACGCCTCCTATCTGGCACTGGCCACCGCCGAGCCCTCTCCGGTCCCTGGCATGCGGGAACTGATCCAGGGGCTGCACGCCGACGGGCACCGGCTCGGGGTGGCCTCCGGTTCCTCCAGGGACACGATCGAGACGGTGCTGGCCGCCGTGGGGCTGGGGGAGTTCTTCCGCGTCGTGGTCTCGGCGGAAGAGGTGCCGGCGGGGAAGCCCGACCCGGCCGTCTTCCTGCGCACCGCACGGCAGTTGGGCGTCGCCGCCGCGCGTACGGTCGTCATCGAGGACTCGGTCGCCGGGGTCCGCGCCGCGCGGGCCGCTCGTATGGGGTGCGTCGCCGTACCGGCGGCAGGCGACTACACCGATCCGGGGGAGTGGGGCGGCAGCACCGTCTTTCCGCAGCACGAAGCAGGCACGGGCATCGACCCCGGCGCCGTGCGCGCCGCCGTGGACGGCCTGCTGCACGCCTCCGGTTGAGATTGTCTGGCCGTCTGACTGTCCGTCGGAACGTCGGGGCGCGGAGCGCGGTACGTACGCGTACGGCCCGCGCCCCGACGTCGTCGTCCGGCTCAGAGCCGCTGTTCCCCGGAGAGGCGGTCGTTCACGAGGACACCCACCGTGCACAGGAGCACCAGGAACGCGCCGACGGCTGCCGAGGCGTCCCCGAACGTGCGGCCCGAGAGGAGCAGGACGCAGGTGGACAGCACGGGTGTGGCGTAGCCCAGGGGCGCGAGCCGGCCGTCGCTGCGTGCCATGCCCGCGCTCCACAGCAGGAAGCCCGCCGCGCAGGGCCCGATGCCCACGTAGCACATGGCCAGCCAGGCCAGGCTCGGGTCCCAGTCCGTCGTGGTGGAGAACGCGATGACGAGTGCGAGCAGGGTGCCGACCACCCCGCCCATGAGCATGCCGTACGTGGCCGGGGCGCGGGCGGCGCCCGAGGCCAGGGTGTAGTAGGCCATGCACAGCGCGGACACCAGCGCGGCCACATAGCCGAGCGGACTGCCGCCGCCGGAGCCGGAGTTCTGCGCCACGGTCATGATGGCGACGCCGAGGAACCCCAGGAGGGAGAAGAGGAAGCCGACGAAGGTACGTCGGCTCCAGGCGGTGACGGCGAGCCAGATGGCGGCGAACATGGGCCAGGCGTAGGCGATGATGTTGGACTCGACGATCGGCGCGTAGGCGAACCCGACGTACTGGGTGGTCTGCGTACCGCAGAAACCGATCAGTCCGACCAGGCCACTGCGCAGGTAGTCGCTCCGGGTGAGCGGTGGCCCCTGCCGCACCGGCCGCGCCCGCCTCCGCGACTCCTGCGCCGCCACGATGACGGCGAGCGCGAGAGTCGCGGAAGCGAACTGAAGGGTCAGCACAACCCCCAGGTCCAGTTCCTTGAGGGCGGTGGAGCCCGCGAGGGCGTTCGTGCTCCAGAAGCCGATGCCGCCGAAGGCGAAGGCGACCGCGGTGAGGAATCGCGACTTGCGTGCGGTTGCCTTCTCCGGAACGACCGGCGCGGTGGGAAGGGGGCCGGGAGGTGTGCTGATCCTACTCTGTTTGGAATATGTCATTTCGCGGCGCGGTACTCCAGATATGTGGGAAGCTGCCTGTTTCGTACATCGTCGATGTATTCCTCGACCCAGGCGAAGTCCGGGTTGTCTGCGGCCAGGTAGTACATCGGATTGTTGTCGATGAAGGGCCGCCGCTGCGAACGCAGGTTCATCGTCAGCGTCGTACGTGAGCCGTTGGTCATGGGCTCGGTGCGGTGCGGAACGCTCATGAGCTGGCCGAAGACGCAGCTTCCCACCTTGTGCTCGATGTGGACCATGCGGTCCTCGGGCAGTTCCTCTCCCGCGTTGACCGCCGCGATCGTCGCCTCGTAGTCGCCCTGGAAAAGCTCCAGGCGGCCTCCTTCGACGTCCTCCGTCTCAAGGGCGACGAGTTCGGTGATCGGCGGGCCGTCGCCGTGCCAGTCGACGGTTCCGTCGTCGGGCCCCATGAAGGTCACGGCCGTGTTGATCACCGAGAAGGGATAGGGCTCCAGGGGCTCGCCCGCGAGTTCGCTGAGCTGCTCGATCCGGCCGGGCCAGTGCACCAGTTCGCCGATTTCGGGGATGTACTTCTGCGCGTCGCGGATGAAGCGCAGATTGAGGTGCATGTTCGCGCTCTGCTCCTCCTTTAAGATATGGGCCTTCCGCTTGATCTCGGCAAGGAGGTCGAGCGGGTAGTCGTGGGCGAGCTGCATGACGCCCAGATTCCCCACCTTCCAGCTCTCGTCCTTGCCCAGCAGGGTTGTTCGGTCCATTTCGAACTCGACCCGCATGTTTCTCTCCCTTACGTGCCTGTCTCTTACGGGTGTTGGTCGACGGTGATCACCGCAGTGAGGGAGTGTCCCACACCGAGCCCGGGAGAATAACGCCTCTCTGTTTCCCGGAGGCTCTTCGCAAGGTTCTTCATCCGGTCCCTGGGAACGAACACGGAGCCCTTGCTGTACTTTTCGACCACCTCATTCCATTTCTGGCGGAAGGTCTCGTGGAAGGCGGTGATGGCGGACGGTGCCAGCGGGGTCTCGTGGGGGAACAGCAGGTCGTGGGCGCGGACATCGTCACCCTCGTCCTCAAGGTGGTTGACGAGGGTCCTGTACGGCGCGAGTCCGGGGTTGAACTCTCCCGTGGTGGTGTGCCGGCCCGTCATGATCGACCGGTCGTGGAAACTCACCGTGTTCACGGTGGTGGAGGAGTCGCGTGAGGCCCGTCCGATACAGCCGATGAGCGACTGCGAGTCCCAGAAGGACATGGGAGTCGGAACGGATTCCTCTCCGTTGTGGAAGAAGCTCATGCGGTAGTCCCAGCGGCTCTCCTGCCACTTGGTCCACCATTCGATGGAGTAGCGCCCCAGGACGTCCACCACAACGGTGGAGGATGTGCGGTTGCTGCGGATCTTCCCGAAGATCTGCCGCAGGACGTGACCGAGTTCTTCCTCGGTCAGATGGGAGTAGGGGACGCCGCACGAGAAATAGACGTCGGCCGGGTGATCCGGGATGTCGTACAGCATGTCGCCCCGGCTGAAGAGTGCACGCACCCCTTCAGGGGTCGAATCGCGGCCCAGCGCGAGCAACGCCTCGTCGATGTCGATCCCGTGGTAGTCGAGTTCCGCCTCCGGGAGCGCCTCGGTGAAGAGCCGCAGCCCGTCACCGCCTCCACAGCCGATGTCCACGACCCGTAATGGAGAATCCTCGGGAACGGGCCCTGTGGCCGTCGCGATGATTTCGTGCGTGACCGGCTCCTCCCATTTCTGCTTCACGCTGTCGCGCCGCCCGGGTGACGCGTAGTGACTGACGCCGGCGGCATAGGCATTTGTTGTCGCCTCATTCACAGAAAGTGTCACGCCGAATCCATTCTGTTCGCCGATCACGTTCTTTCGAACATAAAGGCGCACATGAATGCGTTCAACGTTGAGTGGTGTAGACCAAGACCGGAATGAGCCATTCTCCTTGTGGCGGTAAAGAACCTGGCCGGTAACGAAGCGCGCGCCGGAAATTGTTGCGGCGGCGTGAAATCACTGGTCGAACCATCGGCCGCTCGGCCGGGACGGTGTGCCGTGCATGCGATGGATTCCGGTCACGCGCCCCCGCGGATGGCCATTTCTGAACGGTGACTGTTCAGCGATGGCGGACGGTCTGTTTCGGGTGCGCCTGCGGGGTGACTCGTTGGCCATTTTGTGAAGAGGCGGCCCCAAATCCTCAATGACCCGTAGGTCCGGAATCGCCCTCTATGGAAAACCATGCCGACCGGTTTTTTTGTCGTGCGAAGAGACTCATGTGGCCCGTGCGCACTTCTGCGGGTGCGACGCTCCCGGCACGGCGCGGTCCGGCCGCTGACGGGCGGGAAGACGTTTCCCGTGACCACGTACGTACCGTCCGTGATGCCGGGGGAGACCGTCAAGCTGGATCTCGGCCAGCGGCCGTCACGGGATGCGGAACCCGCGGAAGGTCACCTGTGCGCGGGTCCGGAAGCCGAGCCGCTCGTAGAGTGCGAGCGCGCCGGTGTTCGCCTCGGCCACGTGCAGGAAGGGCCGTTCGCGACGGTCCAGGACGCGCGCGGCGAGGGCACACACCAGGCGTGCGGCGTGGCCACGGCCACGTGCCTCGGGCGCGGTGCAGACGGCGCTGATCTCGGTCCACCCCGGAGGCCGGAGCCGTTCACCCGCCATCGCCACCAGGGTGTCCTTCTCGCGGATGCCGAGGTAGGTGCCGAGTTCGTGCGTGCGCGGCCGGAACGGCCCCGGCTGGGTCCGCTCGACGAGTTCCAGCATCTCGGGCACGTCCTCCGGGCCCAGTTCGACCACGTCGGAGCCGGGTGCGGTACGGGGGTGGTCGGGCCGAGCGCCGTCGGGCCAGACCATCTGGCGGCCTTCAAGGGTGAAGACCTCCTCCCACTCCGGTGGCGGCAGCACCGGGCACGAGAACATGTCGGCGACCCTGCCGTGGCCGAGGAGCTCGGCGAGGTCGGCCCATTCCGCCGCGTCCGCGGTGGGGGACACGGCGGAGAAGGTCGCGAACGGCCGGGAATAGGTGACCGCATGGCCCAGGCCGCGCGCGAGGTGCGCGTGACTGCCGCGGAGCGACTCACCCACCGGGTCGTCGAGTACGGCCGTGTCGCTGTGACCTGTCACCGGGCTGTGCCTTTTCTGTCCCGCGTCTGTGTGTGCGTGTGCGTGTGTGTGCGTCCGCACCCGTATCCGTTGCCTCCGGCACTCTCTCATCGGCCGGGTGGACCGCCCGCGGCGGGGCGACCGGGTGCGGCGCGACGGTACGGGCCGGACACCCGCGCGATCCTCGTCGAGGCCGGACGGCGGGGGATGGCCGACGGCCAGGAGGATATGGCCGCCGCCTCCCCCTCGCCCTCGACCTGGCAGCGGGCCGCATCGCGGTCTGAACGAAGGGCCGGAGGCCGGGGGTTGTCGTTCAGGGGCCGGGCGTACGCGCCCGGCCGGCCGAGCGGCCGGTGTGACCCGCACCGCGAGTGTGACCCGCACCGCGAGTGTGACCGGCGCCGCGCGTGTGTCGGGCGCGGGCCAGCCCGCCCAGCCCTGTGCCGAGCAGCCCCAGCACCAGCGCCACGATGCCCCCGCCCAGCCCGTTGCCGGTGCCGAGGCCGCCGTCTGCGGTGGCCACGACCAGCGCACCGAGGGCCGCACCGAGCAGCCCCGCAGCCAGCGCCGCATCGGCCCCCGCCCGCTCGGACCTGATGCCGACGCGCGCGGTGCGATGGGCCAGCGTCAGGCCGCCGATCAGCACCGCGGTCAGCGCCATGAGCGCGGCCACGACGGCTCCTGCCCGTCCGGCGCTCATGGCGTAGGCGTCGGCGGCGACCGGCTGGACCGAGGCGTACATGTCCATCGGTGCGGTGGGACCGAGTCCGAGTTCGAGTCCGAACCGTGCTGGCATGAAGGCTCCTTCTTCTTCCGCGGCTCCGGTGACCGGTCCCGCGACGGGATGGCGCGTGCATCATGACCGTCGGCCGCGCCCCCGGTCGTCCGCCGGACGCGGACACTTCGCACTGCCGCAGGCACCGCATCCGGCTGCCGCGGACACCGCAGGAGCCGTGGACGTACCGCGGTCGCGGTAGCGGGCGGTCGTCCGCGCGCGTGACTCGCCCGCGCGGCCGTCGGGCTAGGGTGCGCGCATGGCCAGGGGTCGGGGATGGGGACGGGGACGGATCGGGCTCGCCGACTGGGCGATCGCCCTCGGTGTCGCGGCGGCGCTCCTGGTCACCGGGCTGAGCGCGCAGCGCCCGGCCACGGGCCTCGGCCTGCTGGGCTACGCGCTGCTGGCGGCCGGGGGCCTGGCACTGGCCGTGCGCCGTCGGGCCCCCGTTCCCGTCCTGGCCGTCACCGGGCTGTGCGCGGTGGGTCATCAGGCCGTCGGGTTCGACGTGCCCGCCGTCGCGTATCTGTTCGCGGTGTACGCGGCCGTACGGGCGGGACACCGCACCGCCACGGTGGTGGCGAGTGTGGCCGTGCTGGTGACTCTGCCCCTCGCGGCCCTGGCCTCGGGCGCGCACGACACGGGCGCGGCGTTCGCGCAGGCCAGGGGCGCCCTTGAGCTGGCCTGGCTGGTCGCGGCCGGTGCCGCGGGCGAGGCGCTGCGGCAGGCCGAGCGGCGCGCTGACGAGGCCGAGCGCACACGGGAGGAGACCGCGCGGCGCCGCGCGGACGAGGAACGGCTGCACATCGCGCGGGAGTTGCACGACACGCTCACCCACCAGATCTCGGTCATCAAGTTGCAGGCCGAAGTCGCCGTGCACACGGCCCGCAGGCGTGGTGAGCCGGTGCCCGAGAGCCTGCTGGCGATCCAGGAGGCCGGACGTGAGGCGACGCGGGAGCTGCGGGCGACGCTGGAGGCGCTGCGCGACGACGGCACGGCCCCGCCCCGTGGGCTCGACGACGTACCCGAACTGGCGGAAAGGGCCCGCGCGTTCGGCCTGGACGTGACGCTGACGGTCACACCCTGGGAGGGCGGCGGGGACGACGTGCCCGCCGCGGTGGGCAGGACCGTCTACCGGCTCGTCCAGGAGTCGCTCACCAACGTCGCCCGGCACGCGGGTGTCCCGTCGGCGTCGGTGTGCATCGACCGCCGTCAGGACGCGCTCGTGGTACGCGTCGACGACGACGGCGAGGCGACGCGGGAGGGTGTGCCCGTGCCCGGCGTCGGGCTGCTCGGCATGCGCGAACGTGTCGCGGCGCTCGGCGGGCGGCTGCGCGCGGAACCACGCGACGAGGGCGGCTTCACGGTCCGGGCCGAACTCCCCCTCCGAACCGGCTCCCCTCTCCTGCCCGGACCGCCTCGCCGGACCGGACGTCCTCTCCGGGACGGACCGCCTCGCCGGACCGGACGTCCCCTCCGGGGCGAGCCACCTCTCCTGTCCGAAAGTCCTCGCCAGGCCGCCGAACCTCCCGTGGACCGGACGCGATGATCCGTGTCCTGCTGGTCGACGACCAGCCACTCATCCGCAGCGGGTTCCGCGCGCTCCTCGGACTGGAGGACGACATCGAGGTGGTGGCCGAGGCCGGTGACGGCAAGGAGGGTGTGGCGCTGGCCAGGGAGTATCTGCCCGACGTGGCGCTCGTCGACATCCAGATGCCCGTCATGGACGGCATCGAGGCGACCCGGCACATCGCCGCCGATCCGGACCTGGCCGGGGTGCACGTCGTCATCCTGACCAACTACGGGCTGGACGCGTACGTCTTCGACGCGCTACGTGCCGGAGCCGCCGGGTTCCTCGTCAAGGACATCGTGCCGGACGACTTCGTGCACGCGGTACGTGTCGTCGCGCGCGGCGACGCGCTGCTCGCCCCCGCCATCACCCGCAAGCTCATCAGCCGGTATGTCGCCCAGCCGCTCCGTCCGGCCGACGCGGACACGGCGCTGGAAGCGCTGACCCACCGCGAACGCGAGGCCGTCGCGCTGGTCGCGCGGGGGCTGTCCAACGACGGGATCGCCGACCACATGGTGATCAGCCCGATGACCGCGAAGACGCATGTGAACCGGGCCATGGCCAAGCTCCACGCCCGCGACCGCGCACAACTCGTGGTCCTCGCCTACGAGTCCGGCCTGGTGGTCCCGGGCGACCGCGACCGCTGACGCGTTCTTGCCCTGCGCCATCGGTGTTTTCTCGCCAGGAACGGGTATTTCCGCGCGGGCCCGTGGCGCCATAAGGGTGACCGCGCATTCCTGCGGGACCGATAAAATTCCGGCCTGGCGGTCGGTTGTCTCGAAATGGGCCTGGCCAGTGGCGACGTGACCCCGGGTTTCCCAGGGCGCGCCAGCGGCACATTCCAGGGCGTCAACGGCGGCGGCTGGGCACACTATGTCGGCCAGGAGAAGGTGCGCCCCTTCGCCGGATGGCAGCGACTCGCCACGGCGGCCGACCGGGTGCGTCCCTCGCGGCAGATGGCGGGCACACCGTACTGGTACCTGCACACGGGCCAGTGGCGCTACGAAGGCTACGCGGCCATCACCCTCCTCGCGGGGCGCCAACTGCCCACGCGGGTGGGCTCCGTCGACCTGGACACCGTGCTGCTGGGCGCCTGGATGTGGGCCACGCTCCTGGTCCCGGTGCTGCTGGCGGCGGGCGTGTGGCGGCGCCTTCGCCGTCGCGTCCCGCTGGTCTACGCACCGGCACTGTGGTGCGTCGTCTTCCCCACGGGCATGTACGCCGCCGCGGCGTGGCTCGCCGTCTCCGCGCTGCTGGTGGCCCGAGCGGAGCGTACGGGTTCTCAGGCCGCGCGCATCGCCGCGCAGTGCTGGCGGAACTGGCGCGGGGAGAGGCCGTAGGCGCCGCGGAAGACCTGGCTGAAGTGGGCGGCGTTGGTGAACCCCCACCGGGCCGCGATGACGTGGATGGGCCGGGTGGTCAACTGGGGGTTGGCGAGATCGCGACGGCACTGCTCCAGGCGGCGTTCGCGTATCCAGCCCGCCACGGTGTGCCCGTCCTGCTGGAACAGCTTGTGCAGATAGCGCAGGGAGATGTGGTGCGCCGAGGCGATCACCTCAGGGGTCAGCTCCGCGTCGCCCAGGCGGCCCGCGATGTAGGCGCGGATCTGCGCCAGCAGCGTGCGCGGGACGTACGGGAGCAGTGCCTCGCTCGCGGGAGGGTGGTGAGGGTGGTGCGGCGCGGTCCTGGCCTGGCGGGGAGGCGTGGCCTCCACCAGAACCAGGTCCCCTGCGTCCTGTTCCGCGCCGCACCGGCTGTACGGGCCGCCCCGTGCCCCGAGGGGCACGCCGTCGGGCACCGGGCGCTTCGCGCCCTCCCCGCGCCGCAGGACGAACCGAGGTTCCGCGGGAACACCGGCGCTGCTGACCACGTCCATGAATCCCCCCGTACCTGCGCTGTCCCGACGGCTCTGGCGGCCTCATCTGCGACGAGTCTTGCGCGGCGGGACGTTGTTGCGCGGGCCGTACGCACCAGGGAAACAACGGTGAATGTTCTTCTCATGGAGCGGCGGACGGCGTGGCGGACGGCGCGGTGGGGGAAAAGTCTCCGGACTTGGTGAACCTTTCCGCGCGGCGCGCCGTCGAAGGGGGTGTACGGCCCCGCGGGGTCGTGGCCGGGGGTCCCTCAACCCCCTAGTGAGGGGCCCCGGCCGCCAGCGTGCGCCGTCGGACATGAGACGCCGGGCCGCGCGCCGCCGGAACCGGCGGCCCCGTGTCCGGTGCCGGGGCGGCGGTCACGTACCCAGCAGGGGCAGGGCCGCGAAGGGGTGGTCGCGCCACAGGCGGCGGGAGGTCTCCTCCGGGTAGGCGACGATCTCCGGTTCGGCGTCGAGGATCCGCACGAGGCGCTTCTCCTCGGTGTACGCGGGCCAGCCGGGGTCGCCGGAGAAGGCGAAGGCGGTCCACGCCGCGCGGAACCGCGCCGACAGCGCCTCGGCCTCCGCCGAAACCCCGGGCCCGGGCTCCGGCCCGAGGAACAGGGGCGCGAGCCCCGCCTCCAGGTTGCCGAAGGTCAGGGGTATGTCCAGGGCGTGGCACGCGCCCAGTACGCCGCCGTCGGCGGGCGCCGGCCAGGTCAGTTCGTAGACGTGCGCGCGTCCGCCGCCCGCCGTCTGGGCCTCGGCCAGCCGCAGCGACGGCATGCGGAACAGCCAGTCCGACTGGACCCGCTCGCACAGCGCCTCCGCCGAGAGCTCCGGATACGCGGCCCGGAAGGCACGCGCACCGTCCGGACCAGGGGCGAAGACGCGCAGCGCCGTCTCCGCCTGCTCCTCCGTGACGGTGCCGAGGCGCCCGTCGAGGGCGAGGAACAGGCGGTACTCGTCGCGGTTGTGACCGGTGATCAGCTCGATGTCGCGTGCCGCGCCACCGGCGAGGGCTTGCCAGGGCGTGGCGGCCAGTACGTCGCCGTCGACGACGGGGGAGAAGGGCGTGGGCGTGTGCGCGACCGGCCCCCAACGGTCCTCGTACTGCCGCAGCCGGGCCGCCACCGCGTCCCCGGCCGAGGTCAGCGCGTGCGGGCCGACGCCGGAGAGCGCGGCGGCCTCGGGACGCAGCCCGACCTCGGCGGCGATGGCCGCGGAGATGTCCGAGGCCAGCTCGGCCGAGAAGTAGGTGCCCGGCACGCTCTGGGTGATGGCCCGCTGGAACAGCCCCGTGGCGCGGGGCATGGCCAGCAGCGCGGCGATGGACCCGGCGCCCGCGGACTCGCCGAAGACGGTGACCCGGTCCGGGTCGCCGCCGAACGCCGCGATGTTCTCCCGTACCCAGGTCAGCGCCGCCACCTGGTCGAGCAGGCCCCGGTTGGCGGGGGCGCCCTCGACGTGCGCGAACCCCAGCACTCCGACCCGGTAGTTGAGGGTGACCACGACGAGGCCGCCCTCGTGGGCGAGCCGGGCCGCGTCGTAGCCGGGGTTGTCGGCCGAGCCGGACATGTAGGCGCCGCCGTAGACCCACACCAGCACGGGGAGGCGGCTCGCCGGTCCTGGCGCGGGCGTCCACACGTTGACGGTCAGCCACTCGTCGCCGGACACCGGGGGCTCCGGCTGCATGCCGGGCATCGTCCCCTGGGGTGGGGGCGGTCCGAAGGCGAGGGCCTCGCGTACGCCGTCCCACGCCGCGGCCGGGCCGGGCGGCGCGAACAGGGCCTCGCCGGTGGGCGCCTGGGCGTAGGGGATGCCGCGGAAGACGGCGAGCCCGCCCTCCTGGCGTCCGCGCACCCGGCCCGCCGTGGTGCGGACCTCGCGCCCGGTCCCGGGCGCGGGTGCGTGCGGTGCTGTCATGAGGCGGCTCCTTCGGCTCTTTCGGGTCCCGCGGGTCGTTCGGGGTGGCGGTGCGCTCAGCGTACGAGGGCCGCGCGGCAGGCGGTACGGGGTGACCCGGGCCGCGTACCGTAGCCCCTCCGCTTTGCTGGAACGGCAACAGTGTTTGCTCTTACGGGGACGTTGGCGCATGGTCGTCCGCAAGGAGGTGGTCAAGGTGACTGATCGGCTGGAGAGTGGCTACGACGTGGTGGTGATCGGTGGTGGCGCCGCGGGTCTGAACGGGGCGCTGATGCTGGCGAGGGCACGGCGTTCCGTGGTGGTGATCGACGCGGGCGCCCCGCGCAACGCCCCCGCCGAGGGGGTGCACGGGCTGCTGGCCCGGGAGGGGATGAGCCCGGCCGAGCTGCTGGAGCGCGGGCGTGCCGAGGTCAGGGGCTACGGCGGCCACGTGGTCTCTGGCGAGGTGGCCGCGGTGACCCGCGAGGGGGCCCCGTCCGGGGGTGCCGAGGGCGAGGGGCCCGAGGCGCGGCCCGGCGGGGAGTTCGAGGTGGCGCTGAGCGACGGCCGCACCGTACGGGCGCGCAGGCTGCTGGTGACCGCCGGACTGGTCGACGAGCTGCCCGACGTGCCGGGGCTGCGGGAGCGGTGGGGGCACGAGGTGCTGCACTGCCCGTACTGCCACGGCTACGAGGTCCGTGACCAGGCCATCGGCGTGCTGAGCAGCGGTCCCATGTCGGTGCACCAGGCGCTGCTGTTCCGGCAGTGGAGCGACGACGTGACCTTCTTCGCCCACACCAGGGCGCGGCCGGCGGGCGACGAGGCCGAGCAGTTGGCGGCCCGGGGTGTGCGTGTGGTGGACGGCGAGGTGGCGTCGCTGGAGGTCGAAGGGGACCGTCTCGTGGGGGTGCGGATGGGCGACGGCACGGTGATCGGGCGCGAGGCGCTGGTGGTCGCGCCGAGGATGGAGGCACGCGCCGGGTTCCTGGAGTCGCTGGGGCTGCGGGCCGTGGAACACCCCGGTGGCGTCGGCACGTACGTCCCCTCCGACGCGACGGGCCGTACCGACGTGCCCGGTGTGTGGGTCGCGGGCAACGTCACGGATCTGACGGCTCAGGTGGGCGCCGCCGCGGCGCAGGGCGCCGGTGCGGGGGCCCAGATCAACGCCGATCTCGTCACCGAGGAGACCCGTCGGGCCGTGGCGGCGCGGCGCGCCCTGTTCCCGGCCGAGGCCGAGGCCCGCGTCTGCCAGGTGGCGATGGGCGACCGGCGCCACGGCCTGTGAGGCGACGGGGACGGGTACGGGTACGAGGCCGTTCCGCTTACCGGTAATTACGTCTCTGTTACCGGAATTGACGAGCTGGAAACCGGAGAAGACTCGACCGCCAGTACCCCAGTGAACCGGCAGCAGCGCGCCACAGATGGCCAATTTAGCCCGTCAAAGGCTCCCTTCGGCCTTCCGGAACGTTTCCGGAAAGAAGTGTTGACGTTGCGACGGGGCCGCAGCATACTCCGCAGCGATCGGCGCCAATCGCTGCGGCGCTGCCGGGCCTGCACCCCCCGTCGCGCGACGGACCCGGCAGCGCTGTGCACGGTCCTCACCCGCACAGCCGGACGGCAGCCCCCCACCGTCCGGCCCCCCGCAGAAGGGGCACCAATGGTCATCGATTCCTCTCCCGGCCGCAGACGCGACCAGAGACACGGACACACACGCGGAGGAGCGCGGTCGGGCGTTCGCAGGATGTTCGCCGTCGGCACGGCGGGCATCCTCGCGGCAGCCGGACTCGCTACGCTCTCCGCCACCAGTGGCACCGCCGCCGGAGCCACCAAGGCCTCCGGAACCACCGAGTCCGCCGCAGCGGCCAGCACGCTGGGCGCGGCGGCGGCCGAGAAGGGCCGGTACTTCGGTGCCGCCGTCGCCGCGAACCACCTCGGTGAGTCGCAGTACGCGTCCACGCTGAACACCGAGTTCAACAGCGTCACGCCCGAGAATGAGATGAAGTGGGACGCGGTGGAGAGCAGCCGCAACTCCTTCAACTTCGGCGCGGCGGACCAGATCGTCAACCACGCGCAGAGCCGCGGCATGAAGGTCCGCGGACACACGCTGGTGTGGCACTCCCAGTTGCCCGGCTGGGTCAGCGGACTGGGCACGAGCGATCTGCGCTCGGCGATGAACAACCACATCACCACCGTGATGCAGCACTACAAGGGCAAGATCCACTCATGGGACGTCGTCAACGAGGCGTACCAGGACGGGAATTCGGGAGCGCGGCGCAGCTCGCCCTTCCAGGACAAGCTGGGGAACGGGTTCATCGAGGAGGCGTTCCGCACCGCGCGCGCCGCCGACCCGAACGCCAAGCTCTGCTACAACGACTACAACACCGACGGGCAGAACGCGAAGAGCAACGCGGTCTACAACATGGTGAAGGACTTCAAGGCGCGCGGTGTGCCGATCGACTGCGTCGGCTTCCAGTCGCACTTCAACAGCAACTCGCCCGTGCCCAGTGACTACCAGCAGAACCTCCAGCGCTTCGCCGACCTCGGCGTCGACGTGCAGATCACCGAGCTGGACATCGAGGGCTCCGGCACGGCCCAGGCCGACAACTACCGGCGCGTCGTGCAGGCGTGCCTGGCCGTCTCCCGCTGCACCGGCATCACGGTGTGGGGCGTGACCGACAAGTACTCCTGGCGCGCCAGCGGCACCCCGCTGCTGTTCGACAGCAACTACAACAAGAAGCCCGCGTACAACGCCGTGCTCACGGCGCTCGGCGGCACGAGCGGCGGAGGCGGCGAGGGCGGCACCAAGGCGTGCACCGCGACATACTCCCCGGCCGAACGGTGGGGCGACCGCTTCAACGGCAAGGTCACGGTGACGGCGGGCAGCGCCGCCATCAGCGACTGGACGGTGACCGTGGCCACCCGTTCCCCGCAGCGGATCTCCACCACCTGGAACGGCACCGCCTCCTGGGACTCCAGCGGCAGCGTCATGACGATGAAGCCGAGCGGCAACGGGACGGTCGCGGCCGGAGCCTCGACGAGCTTCGGCTTCACGGTCATGGCCAACGGCGAGTGGGCGACACCCACCGTCACCTCCTGCACGGCGTCCTGACCAGGCGGCCGACCGGCCGCTGACCCCGGCCGGTCCTCCGCACGGTCCACTGACCGGCCTCCGACCGGTCCTCCGCACGGCCCGCCGAACCGGGCGGAGGACCCGGGAGCCGCGGACTCGCCGATAGCCGCGGTTCCCTGGCGGCGGCACGGCGGCGGTCTCTCTCCGTCGCCGTGCCGCCCCGCACCCCCGGCCCCACGGGCCGCCCCTCGCGGCCCGCCCACCTCGTCACATCGGCCACCTCGCCCAGCCCCACACACGGGAAGGACCCACCACCCATGCGCCGTACACGCCGTCACCCGGCCCGCCGTCACGTGCCACTCCGACACCCGCGCGGTGCGCGCCGCCAGGTGCGGGCCGCCCTCGTCGCCGTCGCCGCTGCCGCCACCCTGGCGTTCACGGCGGCGCCCTCGCCCGCGGCCTCGACGGGGGCATCGCCGGACGACTCGACGGGTGCCTCGGCGGGGGAGCAGCGCGGCGGACGGGCGTGGGCGAACTGCCCCAACGGATATGTGGGCCTCACCTACGACGACGGCCCGCACCAGACCTCCACCACGGCCCTGCTCAACGCGCTGCGCGCGGGCGGCGCCAAGGCCACCTTCTTCATCTGGGGCCAGCACGCCGACCAGTACCCGGACCTTCTCCGGTCGGTGCACGCGGCGGGCATGTGGATCGGCAACCACACCTACACCCACCCCCACCTGCCGCAGCTCAGCGAGTCGGCGGCCTATCAGGAGATCGCGAACACCCAGAGCACCATCCAGCGCATCACCGGCCAGACCCCCACCCTCTTCCGCCCGCCCTACGGCGAGACCAACGCCCAGATCAAGGCCACGGCGGCGCGGCTCGGGATGGCCGAGGTCCTGTGGAGCGTGGACTCCCGGGACTGGAACGGCGCCACGACGCAGCAGATCGTCGCGGCCGCCGCGACCCTGCGCGCGGGCGGGATCATCCTCATGCACGACGGGGGGTACCGCGCCACCGTCGACGCCGTGCCGCAGATCCTCTCCGGGCTCGCGGCGCGCGGCCTGTGCCCGGGCCGGATCGTCGCGGGCGCGGGCGGAACCCCGGTCGTCACGGCACCCTGACCTCCCGGCAGGTGGCCGGTTGCGCACAGGTCCGCGGCGGATGATCTCCTGGCCGGGGCCGCCTCGCACCATCGGACGGCCCCGGCCACACCGTCGACGACCACACACCCCGCGAAGAGAGACCGTGCGAAACCTTTCCGTTCCCGCCCAGCGCACCTCCTCCCGGACCCCCTCGCCCCAGCAGCGGTCCCAGGGATCGACCCAGCCCTACCTGACCGAGCTGGTCCCCGGCTCCGTGTACGCCTACCTCCAGCCACGCGGCGGCTGGTGCGTCAGCAACGCGGGCGTCCTGGTGGGGGAGGACGGCGTCACCCTGATCGACGCCACCGCCACCTACGCGGGCGCGCGGCGTCTTGAGGCGGAGGTGCGCGCCCGCACCGAACTCCCGGTCACCCGCGTCGTGCTGACACACCATCATGGCGACCACCACTTCGGCGCCGGGCACTTCACCGGCAGCACGGTCATCGCGCACGAAGAGACCAGGGAGGCGATGGCGAGGAACGGCATCGACCTGCCCGCCATATGGCCCGAGGCGGGCTGGGACGAGATAGCGCTCAGGCTGCCCGACCTCACCTTCACCGACGCGTTCACGCTCCACGCGGGCGCCGTACGCGCCGAACTGCTCCACCACGGCACAGCGCACACCACGGGTGACGTCGTCGCCTGGCTCCCGGAGCACCGGATCCTCTTCGCGGGCGACCTCACCTGGTCCGGGTGCACACCCTTCGTCCTCATGGGCTCGGTGGAGGGCTCTCTGGAGGTGCTGGACACGCTGAAGAAGCTGGACCCGGAGGTCGTCGTGAGCGGTCACGGGCCGGTCGAGGGGCCCGAGGTGCTCGACCGTACGGCGGAGTACCTGCGCTGGATCCAGCACCTCGCCGCCGACGGCACGGCCGCCGGATGGTCGCCGCTGGAGACGGCGCGACGTGCGGACCTGGGCCCGTACGCGGAGCTGGCGGAGCCCGAACGCCTCGTCGGCAACCTGCACCGCGCCTACGCCGAGTGCGAGGGCCGCCCCCGGGGTGTCCACCTGCCCCTCAAGGACCCCCTTGCCGACATGATCGCCTTCAACGGCGGCCCCCTGCACTGCACGGTGTGACCCGCACGGGGTGACCCGCGTGGTGCGACCTCCGTCCGTCCCCGCGCGCGGCAGGATCGCGGGGACGTGACGCAGGCCACGTACGAAACGGTCTCGTTTCGCTGAACCACCGGGTTAGGCTCGGCGCAGTACGAAACCGTTTCGTTTACAGTGTTCGCAGTGTTCGCGGCGCCCGGAGCAGTCGGAGCAACCGGCGCGGGTGGCCGCAGGAGTGGATGAGCATGTCCGATGCCGCAGTGGCACGTCGCAGCCGTATGTCGCCCGAGCGCGAGGCCGAGCTGTACGAGGCCGTGCTCGGCCTGCTCGGCGAGGTCGGCTACGAAGCGCTCACCATGGACGCCGTGGCCACCCGCACCCGCTCAAGCAAGGCCACCCTCTACCGCCAGTGGGGCGGCAAGGCCGAGCTGGTCGTCAGGGCGCTGCGGTACCAGAAGCCGCTCAGCCTCGCCGACGTCGACACGGGGTCCCTGCGCGGTGACTTCCACGCGCTGGCGCTGTGTCAGGACGACTGCCAGGTGGAGCAGACTTCCGCGCTGATGCGGGGTCTGGCCACGGCGGTGCACAGCAACGCCGACCTCCTCCGTGCCTTCCGCGAGCTGTTGATCGAACCGGAGCTGGAGGAGCTGCGGCGGATGCTGCGGCGCGCCGTCGAGCGGGGCGAGATCCGAGCGGACAACCCCGCGATGGACTACGTCCTGCACATGCTGGTCGGCGCGATCGGCACCCGGACCCTGATCGACGAACTGCCGCCCACGCAGGACTTCCTCCTCTCGTACATCGACGCCGTGGTACTCCCCGCCCTCGGCGTCTGACCCGTCCATCAGGTAGCCCCGTACCAGCCACACCGAACCCTCTCAGCACCTGACGCGACCGCTCACGTCGTCGGGCCGATGCCCCCTGCCCCGCAAGACCCCACGACCCGACCGGGAGTACGTCCTCGTGGCCACATTCCTCTACAAACTCGGCCGAACGGCCTTCCGGCGACGGCACTTCGTCGCCCTGATCTGGATAGCCCTGCTGACCCTCGCGGGCGTGGGTGCCGCACAGGCGCCCGCTGCGGGCACCACCTCCTTCTCGATCCCCGGCACCGAGGCGCAGAAGGCGTTCGACCTGCTGGAAGACCGCTTCCCCGGGGCGAGCGCCGACGGTGCCACCGCGCGCGTCGTCTTCAAGGCGCCCGACGGCGAGAAGATCGCCTCACCGGAGAACAAGGCCGCCGTCGAGCGGACCGTCAAGGAACTCGGCACCGGCGACGAGGTCGCCTCCGTGGCCGATCCGTTCCGGTCCAAGGCCGTGAGCCGCGACGGGACGACGGCGTACGCGCAGGTCTCGTACGAGGTCTCCGGCATGGAGCTGGAGGACTCCTCGCGCGACGCGCTGGAGGACACGGCCGAGAAGGCGCGCGAGGGCGGGCTGACCGTCGAGATCGGCGGCGACGCGCTCCAGGCGGTGCCCGAGACCGGCGCGACGGAGGTCATCGGCATCGCGGTCGCCGCGATCGTGCTGGTCATCACCTTCGGCTCGCTGGTGGCCGCCGGGCTGCCGCTGCTCACGGCGCTGATCGGCGTCGGCATCGGCGTCTCCACGATCACCGCGCTGGCGAACGCGCTCGACCTGGGCTCCACCACCTCGATCCTCGCGATGATGATCGGCCTCGCCGTCGGCATCGACTACGCGCTCTTCATCGTCTCCCGCTACCGCGCGGAACTCGCGGAGGGCCGTGAGCGCGAGGACGCGGTCGGCCGGGCCGTCGGCACGGCGGGATCCGCGGTGGTCTTCGCGGGTCTGACGGTGGTGATCGCGCTGGTCGGCCTCGCCGTCGTCAACATCCCCATGCTGACCAAGATGGGCATCGCGGCGGCGGGCACCGTCGTGATCGCGGTCCTCATCGCCCTCACCATGATTCCCGCGCTGCTCGGCTACGCGGGCAAGCGGGTGCGGCCCATCGGCGCGAAGCGCGCGCGGCGCGGCGGCGGCAAGGGTGCCCACAGCGGCGTCCCCGCGCAGGCCGGTCCGGGTGACGGCGCCGGTACGGGTGCTGGCACGGGCGCCGGTTCGGGTGCCGTCGAGGAGAAGCCGAAGGCGGGCACCCGCTGGGCCCGCTTCGTCGTCCGCCGCCCCATCGCCGTGCTGCTGCTCGGCGTGGTGGGCCTGGGCGCCGCCGCGATCCCGGCCTCCTCGCTGGAACTCGGTCTGCCCGACGACGGCTCGCAGCCGACCAGCACCACGCAGCGCAAGGCGTACGACCTGCTCTCCGACGGGTTCGGGCCCGGCTTCAACGGCCCGCTGATGGTCGTCGTCGACGCCGAGCACAGCGACGACCCGAAGGCTGCCGTCAGCGAGGTGGCCAGGACGGTCAAGGGTCTGGACAACGTGGTCACGGCGACCCCGGCGACGTTCAACAAGACCGGCGACACCGCGATGCTGAGCGTGGTCCCCGACTCCAAGCCGTCCTCGACGGAGACCGAGGACCTGGTGCACGCCATCCGCGATGCGGGCGGCGACATCACCACCAAGACCGATGCGAAGGTGCTGGTCACCGGCTCCACCGCGATGAACATCGACGTCTCGGAGAAGCTGAACGACGCGCTGGTGCCCTACCTGGCGCTCGTCGTCGGCCTGGCCTTCCTGCTGCTGATCGTCGTCTTCCGCTCGATCCTGGTGCCGCTCAAGGCCGCGCTCGGCTTCCTGCTCTCCGTGCTCGCCGCGCTCGGCGCCGTCGTCGCCGTCTTCCAGTGGGGCTGGCTCGCCGACGTCATGGGCGTCGAGGAGACCGGGCCCGTCATGTCGATGATGCCGATCTTCATGGTGGGTGTCGTCTTCGGGCTCGCGATGGACTACGAGGTCTTCCTGGTCACGCGCATGCGCGAGGCGTACGTCCACGGGGAGCGGCCGGGACAGGCGATCGTGACCGGGTTCCGGCACGGGGCCCGGGTGGTCTCCGCGGCGGCCGTCATCATGATCGCGGTGTTCGCGGGCTTCATCGGGTCGAGCGAGGCCATGGTCAAGATGATCGGCTTTGGTCTCGCCGTCGCCGTCTTCTTCGACGCGTTCATCGTGCGCATGGCCATCGTCCCTGCGGTGCTGGCGCTGCTCGGCAAGAAGGCGTGGTGGCTGCCCAAGTGGCTGGACCGCGCGCTGCCGAACGTCGATGTGGAGGGCGAGGGCCTGCGCGAGAACCTGGAGGGCGGCTCCCCGGAGAGCGCGGGGCCGGGCTCCGGGGGCGGCCCGGGTTCTGACGGTCACGGTTCCGGCGGTCCCGGTTCCGGCGGCCCGGGGCCGCTGCCCTCCGGCGGGCCCGTGCCCGTACCGGGGCCCGAGGGCGAGCGCGTCCCCGTCGGAGTGGGCGCGTCCGTGGCCGAGTCCGCTTCGGGCGCTGCCGTCTCCGATGCCCGGCGCGCCACGGCACCTGAGCAGCGGGCCCAGTCGTCGGCGGCCATGCCGACGTGGCCGGGCGAACTGCGGTACGGACAGTCCGGTTACGGGGTCCGCGGGACCGTGCGGAACGCCGACGGTGTCGGCGTAGCCCGTGCCGCGGTCACGCTGATCTCGCTCAGCGGCCGTCAGCTCGGCCGCTCGGTCGCCCACGCGGACGGCTCCTACGGGCTGGACGCACCCAGCGCGGGCAGCTACGTGCTGATCGCCGCCGCCGACGGCCACCAGCCCCAGGCCTCCACCGTCGTCATCGGCGAGGAGCCCCTGAGCCACGACATCCTCCTCTCGGGCACCA